>NZ_JBTRWP010000012.1:0-16187 GCF_054609335.1 Acidiferrobacter sp.
GGCTACATCGAAGGCTGGGTCGAGGCATGGGGCGCCGCCAACATAGGCGCCCAGGCGCATATAGGCGCGTAATAGGGCCGGGGCCGCGTTCTCGTCGCCTGTGTCCTTGTCGCCTATGCCCTCGACGAGGGGGAGGGGGTTACGCGGTGTCACCCGGTAGGGTTCAGGGCAGCCATAGCGGCGGATCAGGGTCATTACGGTGCGCATGGCCTGGGTGCGATCCGGGTTCAAGGGCACGCTGCCGCAGCCGATCAGGTAGTCGTGAGGCCCATCTTCCATGAGCTGGGCGAGACCGGCCAACAGCAGGGCGATGGCGGGGCCGCGACGGTAGTCGGTGTGAACGCAGATGCGCCCGACCTCCATGACGCGCCCAGGCAGTGCCAGGATCGGGGCGAGATCGAATTCCGCCTGCGAATAGAACCCTCCGCACCGGGCGGCCGCCTCTTGGGTCAGGATGCGCGAGCACGCCACAACACGGTCCGCCTCATCACGAACGACCATGTGCACGCAGTAGGGATCGAAGCGGTCTTCGTCGTATTCGCTCTCTTTGTCGCCGATTGCGGCACCGAGTTCGCGCGCGAACACTTGGTAGCGCAGCCTTTGCGCTTCTGCGATTTCGTCCGCCGTTTTCGCGAACTCCACTCGCAGATTCTGCGCTCTCAAGTCATCCATTTTTCTTCCCCGCGCCTCGGCTGCCGGTATCGTACGCCATTTGGGCCTAAAGCTACTGTTACGGTGGCGGGCGCGTCAAGCACTCATCGTTGGTAAAACTGAAGACGGGTCTCTCCCACCTCAATGATGTCCCCCGATGTCAGGAGGTGACCCCCCGGGGCCACGGGCTTCCCATTATGAGAGACATGCGTCCCGTCGGAACCCGCCATGAGGGTGTACCGGTCGCCGGTACGGGACAGAAACGCGGCCGATTGGCCGGCCATCCCGAGGTGGGTGACGGTGCTTGTGAGCTCGATGCGCTTGCCGTCGTTGAACCCCGTCAGGACGAACAAGGCGGCATCGCCGAACCCAGCGGGTTGCGGCGTCGTCGGCACCATATCCTGGTCCTGGTAGAGCAAGGTGTATTTGCCGATCGTGATTTCGTCCCCTGGTTTCAGGTGGTGTTTGCGTGTGCGGCGCTTATTGATGTAGGTCCCGTTGGTACTATCGAGATCCTTCAGGAAGGAATCCTGGCCTACGGTGAATATACTCGCATGATCGGCGCTCACCGCCGCATCCTCCAAGACCAGAGCATGGCTTGCGCGGCGTCCGATGGAGAGGTCGCCTTGGGGCAACTGGAGTTGGCGAACGACAGCGTTATTGAGGGTTACGATGATGCTCGGCATGTTGTCCATAAACGTCGTGTCTCCGAGAGGATGAGTATAGACGATACCGCGGCCTTTAAGGGCCCAGGAGGCGCTCCAACGTCCCCCGATAGATCCGGGTGAGACGCGCGAGATCGTCAATCCCGACTGCCTCGTTCACCTTATGAATTGAAGCGTTTAATGGACCGAATTCAAGAACTTCAGTACCAAAGGGGGCAACGAACCGACCATCGGACGTGCCGCCAGCCGTCGAGTACTCGGGCGTTCTCCCAGTCTCGGCCCCGATACTGGCCGCAAGCGCCCCTTTGAGCGGGCCGTCGCCCGTCAGGAAGGGCTCACCGGAGAGCCGCCACGTCAGCGAATAGCGCAGGCCATGAGCCACGAGGACCTGTTCGATGCGCTCTCGCAGCGCCGGCGCCGGGGTGGTCGGGGCGAAGCGCACATTGAAGAGGGCGTGCAGACTCCCGGGGATCACATTATCGGCCCCCGTGCCGGCCTGGATATTGGAGAACTGGAGGCGAGTCGGCGGAAAGTCCGCCGAGCCCTCATCCCAGACCGCGGACACGAGGGCCTGCAAGGCCGGCGCGAAGCGGGCAATGGGATTGTCGGCGCGTTCTGGATAGGCGACATGGCCTTGGATACCGTGGATGACGAGATCCCCGTTCAGGGAGCCGCGGCGTCCGTGTTTGACGGTGTCGCCTAGGACCTGATTGCACGAAGGTTCCCCGACGATACAGTAGTCGATGGCAGCGCCGCGAGTGGCGAGCGTCCTTAGGACCTGAACCGTACCATCGCGGGCGACCCCTTCTTCGTCGGAGGTCAGGATGAGGCCCACCGAGCCGCGATGCGCGGGGTGGTCGCGCACGAAGGTGATCAAGGCCTGCACAAAGGCCGCGACTGCACCCTTCATGTCGGCCGCGCCTCGTCCATAGAGCACCCCGTCTTGGAGGGTGGGTTCGAAGGGTGGTGTTGCCCAATCGGAGAGGGGACCGGGCGGGACCACGTCGGTGTGTCCGAGGAAGATGACTAGGGGCGCGGCGTCGCCATGCCGCGCCCAGAGGTTCGTAACATCCCCGAACACGAGGGATTCCGTCTGGAAGCCCGCGGCCGACAAGAGCTCTGCGATATGGGCCTGGCAGCCGGCGTCGTCGGGTGTCACCGACGGGCGGCGGATCAATTCCATGGCCAGTTCGATGGTCGCATCCATCGGCTAGATGTCGCGCAACAGGGCGTTGATCCCAACCTTGGCCCGGGTCTTGGCGTCCACGCGTTTGACGATCACCGCGCAATAGAGGCTATGGCTGCCGTCCTGGGCGGGTAAGGAACCCGATACCACGACCGAGCCTGACGGCACCCGTCCGTAGAGGATTTCGCCAGTCTCGCGGTTCAGGATCTTGGTGCTTTGCCCGATGAAGACCCCCATGGAGACGACGCTGCCGCGTTCGACGATCACGCCTTCGACGATCTCCGAGCGTGCACCTATGAAGCAGTCGTCCTCTATGATGGTCGGGGCGGCCTGCAAAGGCTCGAGGACGCCGCCTATGCCTACGCCTCCACTCAGGTGGACGTTCTTGCCAATTTGCGCGCACGAGCCGACCGTGGCCCAGGTATCCACCATGGTGCCTTGGTCGACGTAGGCCCCGATGTTGACGTAGGAGGGCATGAGCACGGTCTGCGGCCCAATGTAGGCGCCGCGGCGCACGGCGGCTGGTGGCACAACGCGAAATCCCCCTTCGCGAAACATATGGGAATCATAGGCTGCGAATTTCGAGGGGACCTTGTCGTAATAGAGCGCGTCGCCGCCCTTGACGAGGACGTTGTCCTCGATCCGAAAGGACAGCAAGACCGCCTTTTTGACCCACTCGTTGACTTTCCAGCCGGCATCCGTGGGTTCGGCGACCCGTAGGGTGCCGCGGTCGAGGTCATCGATGACGCCCTGTATGGCCTCCTTGACCCCGGTGTCGACGTTACGCGGGGTGATGTTCGCCCGGTCTTCGTAGGCCGCTTCAATGAGCGATTGACGTGTCATCGTGATTCCTCGGTAATGATTCTACATAGCATCGGAGGCGCCGCGCCCCTTCCAGGCATTCCGCGCGGGGCCCGACGAGGGCCAAGCGGATGTAGCCGGCCCCCGGGTCGGTCCCGCCGCTCGGCCGGGAGAGATAGGAGCCCGGCAGCGCCAGCACGTGCTGGCTGGCATAGAGCCCGGCGACGAAGGCCTCGTCGTCGATCGGGGTTTGAACCCACAGATAAAAGCCTCCGTGGGGCCTTGAAACCGGCAGGACGTCTTTCAGGATCGCGATGACATCGGCGAATTTCTCGCGATATTGACGACGGTTTTCCCGCACATGCGTTTCGTCGGCAAGCGCCGCGACCGCCGCGACCTGGGCCGGCTGCGAGGGCGCCGATCCGAGATAGGTGCGCAGGGTGAGCAGTCCCGCCATGAAGTCCGCTTCGCCCCCCAGGAAGCCAAAGCGCAGGCCTGGGACGTTGGAGCGCTTCGAGAGGCTATGCACCGCCACACAGTGCGCGAAGTCGCGGACCCCATGGGCATGCGCGGACGCCAATAGGCCCTCGGGCGGGGCATCCTCGTCCAGGTAGATCTCCGAGTAGCATTCATCAGCTACGATCAAAAAATCATGGCGGTGGGCAAGCTCGAGGAGTTCGCCGTACTCGGCGCGCCCCATGACCTGTCCGGTCGGATTCCCGGGGCTGCAGGTGATGACCGCCTGGGTACGTTCGAGAATGGGGCGCGGGATGCTCGCGAGGTCCATGGGAAAGCCGTGCGCCGCGTCTGTGTTCACGTAGTAGGGTTCGGCCCCAGCCAAGAGTGCCGCCCCTTCATAAATCTGATAAAAGGGGTTGGGCATGACCACGACCGGACGTTCCGCCCGACGGTCGACGCAGGCCTGAATGACCGAGTAGAGCGCCTCGCGGCTGCCCGAGCTTGGTAGAACATGGCGCTGGGGGTCGACGGCGCCTTCGGGCAGACCGAAACGTCGCGTGAACCACGCGGCGATGGCCACGCGCAACGCGTCCGTGCCCCGTGTCGACGGGTAGGTCGACAAGCTATCGAGGGCGCCTGTAAGCTCCGTTGTGATCACAGCGGGCGCGGGGTGACGCGGCTCGCCGATCGCCATGTTGATGCGGCTCAGTGCAGGGACCTCAAGCCCGGCCGTCAAGGCCGCAAGGCGCTGAAACGGGTAGGGGCGGAGCAGTTCGATACTGGGGTTCATGGGCGATGTGGGCGCATAAGTGCGGTGGATTATACGGGAGCCGGGGGCGGTGACCAAGAAGACGGTCCTCGCAAGCGGGGCGCTCTTGTTCGGCGCGGGTTCCTGGGGGGTCCTCTGGTACCCCTTGCGCGCCTTGAATCACGTGGGCTTGTCGGGATTGTGGCTCGCACTACTCATGTACGCCGGCGCGGCGGCGGCAAGCCTGCTTGTGTTTCGCCCAAAGCGCGGCACGCATGGGCCGTTGGGCCTATGGCTCGCCTTGGCGGTCCTGGGGGGCATCACCAATATCGGCTTCGTGGTCGCGCTCCTGCATGACAATATCCTGCGCGTCACCTTACTTTTCTATCTGTCGCCCGTATGGTCGGTGCTCGCCGCGCGCGTGGCCCTCGGCGAGCGCCTCACAGCCCCTGTGGTGACCGGCATCAGCTGTGCGCTGCTTGGAGTTCTGATCCTTCTTTGGCGGCAGGCAAGCCTCACCTTAAGCTTCTACGACGCCTTGGCGCTCTTGTCGGGCGGGGCATTCGCCTTGGCGAATGTGGTGTTGCGGGCCTATCCGGGTCTGGCTTTGGAGACCAAGCTTTTGGCGACCTTCACGGGGGTGGTGGCCGTGGGGATCCTGGCGCTTGCCTTCAACGCGCCTACGCTGCCGCAGACGCACGGGTTGCCGGTGTTGATCGCGACTGTCGGAGGCGGGCTCGGGGTGTTTGGCATCACCTTTCTCGTGCAGTATGGGGTCACGAATTTGCCTGTGCGTCTGTCGTCGGTTCTTTTGCTCTTCGAGGTGGTGACGGCGGCGTTTTCGCAACACCTCCTGTTGCAGGGCGCGCTCGGCGCGCAGGCCCTGGTAGGGGCGCTCGTAGTCGCGCTGGGCGCGACCCTGGTGGCGATCTATGGCGCCTGAGCCTCGGTCGCAGGGGTGGCTGGGCGTTCGCCGAAGAGGGCGCGGCCGACGCGGACTAAGGTAGCGCCCTCGGCGATTGCCCAGTGATAGTCGTCGCTCATGCCCATAGAGAGCTCATCGAAGCCCGGCAGGCCAAAGGCCTGGCGGCTTGCGCAGGCGAGTTCCCGCAGGTGCGCGAAGGCCTTGCGTACGACGCTCTCCGAGCCGCCATGGGGCGCTATGGTCATGAGGCCCACGAGATCCAGGCCGATCCGCGGGTGGGCGCTATAGGCCTCGAGAAAGGGCAAGAGATCGGTCGGCGCGACACCGTGTTTGCGGGGATCAGCGGTGACATTGACCTCGATCAAAACGCGCAGTCGGGCATTCAAGGTCGCCAGATGGCGGGATAGGGTGTCGGCGGTCTCGAGGCTCTCAAGCGAGTGCAGCCAATGGAAGCGCCCCGCGATGAGGCGCGCCTTGTTGCGTTGTAGGGGGCCCAGAAAATGCCACTCGAGGGCCGGGTCGGACAGGGTTGCGATCTTGGTGCTGCCCTCCTGGGCGCGGCTTTCGCCGAAGTCCCGTTGACCGCAGTCCGCGAGACGCGCGAGGGCCGCCGGCGGATGAAACTTGGAGACCGCGACCAGCCGCACCGCGGCAGGCTTACGTCCGCTTGCGCGCGCCGCATCCTCTATGCGCGTCATAACGCTTGCGTATCGTGCGCAGATCTCGTCCATGGCGCTAGTCTAGCGGGCGTGGGCGCATATCCAAAGCGCAGCCGCTCTGGCATACTCCCGCCATGCAAGCCATCGCCCGCATCCTCCATCAATCGCTGCCGAAGCCGCCTGCGGATCTCGTGTTTGGTCCGGGTCTGCAATCGGTTTGGGAGCGGTGCCGACCGGAGGAGCTCGCAACGCTGGAGCCGCTTTTCTATTGTAGTGGGCGCCTGTTCGTCATGGTCCCCGGTTCGGCGGCCGCAGCCAGGCTACGGCAGGAGGGCCCGGATCTGCTGGCGCGCCTGCGCGCGGAACCGGAGCTTGGCGAGTTGCGCGAGATCGTGACTCGTCGCGCCGGACGGCAAGGGCCACCGAACGTCGCCGTGAAGGCTGCGGCCCCCTTGCGGTCGGCGCTTGGGGCGCGTTGCTTCGGGTCGCTGGCCGCGATGGTCGATGATCCGGCCTTAAAGGCGAGCCTTGCGCGGCTTGCCGTGGCGCTTGCAACGGACGGCTCACAGCGCGCATGACGCGATTTTTCGAGCTTTTCGTCGGGCTTCGGTACATGCGTGCGCGGCGACGCAATCACTTTATCTCCTTTATATCTGTGACATCACTGGTCGGCATCGCGCTCGGGGTCATGGCGCTCATCACAGTATTGTCAGTGATGAACGGTTTTCAGAGAACGCTGCGCGATCGGATACTGGGTGTGATCTCCGATGTCACCATCAGCGGGCCGCGCCATCATATGGCCCATTGGAAGAGTGCCGCACGTGTCGCCGTCAAGCAGAAGGGTGTGCTCGCGGCGGCCCCCTACGTGCGCGGCGAGGCTTTGCTCGTGCACGGGCGCTTTTCGAGCGGCGCCTTGATTCGTGGTGTGGTTCCCGACAAGGAGAAGGCGGTATCAGACATCGCATCTCATGTCGTGCAAGGGCGCTTGACGCGTTTGCGCCCCGGCCGTTTTGGCATCGTGCTTGGTCGTTATCTCGCCTGGCGCCTCGGCGCCACGCTGGGTTCGCGGGTGCTGTTGGTGGCGCCCGGAGGCATGGTGACGCCCGCGGGATTCCTGCCGCGCTTGAGGAGTTTCAAGGTGGTGGGGATCTTCAATGTCGGGATGTACGAATACGATGCGGGGCTTGCCTTGATCGACATAAAGGACGCACAGGCACTCTATCGTATGGGTTCGGATGTGAGCGGGGTGCGCCTGAAACTCGCGAATATCGACCGCGCCCCAGAGGTGCGGCGGGTTCTGAGTACAAAACTTCCAAGTTATGACCAGGTGCGCGACTGGAGCCAAGAGCACGCCAATTTCTTTCGGGCGCTCAAGATCGAGAAGACCGTGATGTTCGTGATCCTGCTGCTCATCGTGGCGGTGGCGGCCTTCAATATCGTCGCGACCTTGGTGATGGTCGTCACCGACAAGCGTGCGGATATCGCCATTTTGCGCACGCTCGGGGCGAGTCCCGCAAGCATTCTCGTCATATTTCTCGTGCAGGGCACTATGATCGGGCTTTTCGGGACCTTGCTCGGTGTGGTCGCGGGCGTCCTTTTGTCCTTGAACGTGACTACGATCGTGCCCTTCATAGAGCACGTCTTCCATACCCATTTCCTATCGGCTAGCGTCTATTACATAAGCGAGCTGCCCTCGCATCTGCGTTGGCAGGACGTGTTGCACGTCGCTATCGCCTCCTTCCTGATGAGCTTCCTTGCGACCGTGTATCCCGCGTGGCGGGCGGCCAAGACCCAACCGGCCGAGGCCTTGCGTTACGAATGAACGATGTGATCCGAGCCGAGGCCGTGGCCAAGACCTTCACCGAGGACGTCTTGTCGGTGGACGTCCTGCGCCGCATCGATCTCGTCGTGAAGCCTGCGGACATGCTCGCCATCGTGGGGGCCTCGGGGGCGGGCAAGAGCACGCTGCTCCATCTTCTGGCGGGACTCGACAGGCCCAGTGCGGGCAAGGTCTTCGTCGACGGGCTCGACATGGGGCAACTGAACGAGGCGCAACGGGGGCGCGTGCGCAACCGGGCTTTGGGCTTCGTCTACCAGTTCCATCATCTTCTGCACGAATTCACGGCGCTCGAGAACGTCGCCATGCCGCTTTTGATCAGGCGCGAGTCGCCGAAAGTCGCGAGTCAGCGGGCGCGCGAGATGTTGAAGCGCGTGGGGCTTGCTGATCGTGCCGCGCATAAGCCCGCCGAACTCTCGGGAGGCGAACGGCAGCGCGTTGCCATCGCCCGCGCGGTGGTCCATGAGCCGCGCTGCGTGTTGGCCGACGAGCCTACGGGGAATCTCGATACACGTAACGCAGCCGACGTCTTCGCGCTTTTACGGGATTTGAACGCCTCGCTTGGGACGAGTCTCGTGCTCGTGACACACGACCACGTGCTTGCGCGGTCCGTGGGGCGCGTGGGCGTCATAGCCGACGGCTGTCTGTCGCTTGCGGACGCGGCCACGCTTCCCAGGTCGGAGGGGCCTTGCTAGAGTAATGCTGATCAGAGAAGGATGGGTGCGGTGCTAGATCTCATAAAGGCGGGCGGCTTCGTCATGTGGCCGCTGATGTTGTGCTCGGTGTTAGCGGTGGCGATCATAGGAGAGCGTCTCGTGGCGTTACGCCGCAGCCGTATCGCGCCGCCAGCCGCTGCGGCGGCGGCCCGTGAATGGGGCATGCGCGGCACCGTAAGCCCCGAGCAGCTGAAGACCCTGGAAGAGGGCTCAGCCTTGGGACAGGTGCTGGCGGTCGGGCTTGTGAACCGGCGTCATTCGCGAGCGATCGTGCGCGAGGCGATTGAAGATGCCGGACGTCATGTGGCTTCCGACCTCGATCGCTACCTGGACGCCCTGGGGACGATCGCCGCGATTGCTCCATTTCTTGGGCTGCTTGGCACCGTGCTCGGCATGATTCGCATGTTCTCGGGGCTCGGCGAGGCCGGCGTCGGCAATCCGGCGGTGCTGGCGACGGGGATTGCCCAGGCGCTGACGACCACGGCGACGGGTCTTGGCGTCGCCATACCGGCCCTCATCTTCTACCGGTATCTGCGTTCCCGGGTCAATACGCTACTCGTCGATATGGAACGCGAGGCCGTGCGCCTCGTGGAGATCCTGAAAGGCGAGCGCGAGGGGAGCTGATGCGATTCCGTAGGCGCACCGCCGAAGAGCCCGAGATCAACCTCGTGCCGATGATCGACGTGCTGCTCATGACGCTTATCTTTCTTGTGCTCACGACCAGCTTCGCGCATGAGTCGGCCCTGAAGGTCCAACTGCCGCAGGCGCACCCCAAGCAGCCGGTGAAGGCGCAGGGCGTGCATATCGTGATCGATGGAACCGGCACATTCGCCGTGGATGGCACGGTCGTGCAAGGCACTGAACGGTCGATTATGCGTGCGCTTGCCGCTCACGCGCAGGGCCCGAAGACTTTAGTGATTCTCTATGCCGACCGGAACGCACCGTATCGCGCCGTGGTCCACGCGCTCGATGCGGCCCGGCGCCTCGGTCTCGGCCGGATTGTCTTTGCGACCAAAGTGCGCGGAACATCGTGACGCCGCAGGACCCAGGCCTTTATCGGCGGTTGCTGCGCTACACCTGGCCCTATCGGGGGGCCTTTTTCGTGGCGGTTATCGGCATGATGGTGGGATCAGCGACCGAGCCCGTCTTTGCCGCTCTCATGCGTCCGTTGCTAAACGGCGGCTTCGTCCATAAGAACCCGGCAAGCATACAGCTCATGCCGCTCGCCGTAGTGGGCCTTTTCCTGGTGCGCGGAGTCGCGTCCTTCACGGCCAACTATCTGATGAACTGGGTAGGTCGGCGCGTCGTTTTTGACATCCGCGGGGAGATGTTCGCGCGCCTCCTATACCTCCCGACCACCTTCTTTGACGGGCACTCGTCCGGCGTGCTCATCGCGAAACTCATTTACGACGTGGAGCAAGTGGCGAGCGCCGCGACCCGCGCCCTGTCTACGCTCGTAAAGGACAATGCCACGGTGTTGGGGCTGCTCGGCTGGATGTTCTATCTGAACTGGAAGCTTACGATTGTGATCCTGGTGGCGGCGCCTGTGATCACCCTCATGAATCGACGCATGGGGAAACGGTTTCGGCGGACCAGCCGCTCGATCCAGGATTCCATGGGCGCGATCTCGCACGTGGTGCAAGAGGCGGCGGATGGGCACAGGGTCATCAAGACCTTTGGCGGGCAGGACGCCGCGCTAAACGGCTTCATGGAGGTCAATGAAACGAACCGGCGCGAGAATATGCGGCGCGCGCGGGTAGCGGCTTCCGGCGTCCCCGTAGTACAGTTCATGGCGGCATCGGCCTTGGCCTGGGTCGTCTATGAGGCCATGCGCGAACCGCACGCCACGGTCGGGGGTTTCATGTCCTACGTGACGGCCATGATGATGCTGCTAGCACCCATCAAGCGGCTCACGCAAATCAACGAGACCCTGCAGACCGGGATCGCCGCTTCGCAGAGCGTCTTTTCGTTTATCGATGAGCCCCGCGAGACCGAGACCGGCAAGCGCACGCTCAGCGATGTGCGTGGCGAGGTGGCCTACCAGGACGTCACATTCCGATACGCGGCCGAAAGCGGGCTCGCCGTGTCCGGTGTCTCCTTCCTGTTGCGCGCCGGACAGACGTTGGCCTTGGTGGGGACGTCTGGCAGCGGCAAGACCACGATTGCCAACCTCTTGCCCCGTTTCTACGTCCCGGAGTCGGGCGTGATCACGCTCGACGGCGTTGATACCCGCGAGATCGCGCTTGCCAATCTGCGCTCTCATATTGCGCTCGTAAGCCAAGAGACCGTGCTGTTCGATACGAGCATTCGGCAGAATATTCTGTATGGGCACAGGGGCGCGGTCGATGAGGCGCGGCTCATGGAGATCGTGGAGGCGGCCCATGTCGCCGAGTTCCTGAAAGACTTGCCTAAGGGTCTGGATACGCTCGTGGGCGAACGCGGCGTGCGATTGTCGGGCGGGCAGCGTCAGCGGATCGCGATCGCCCGCGCCTTGCTGAAGAATGCGCCTGTTTTGATCCTCGATGAGGCGACCGCGGCCTTGGATACCGAATCCGAACGGCATGTGCAGGCGGCTATGACGCGGCTCATGAATGACCGCACCACGCTCGTTATCGCCCACCGTCTGTCGACTATCGAACATGCCGACTGCATCCTCGTCATGAGCAAGGGGCGCGTTGTGGAGCGGGGCACGCACGCGGAACTCTTGGCCCTGAATAAGATGTATGCGCGGCTGCACCAGATGCAGTTCCATGGTTGATGATCGCGCGTATGAGGGGGGCCGCTTGGCGGGGCTTGCGGCCGATATCCGCGACTGGTTCAGGGGCAACGCAGCGCGCGCCAATGCGCGCCGGGGTTTCCTGCGCCCGGCGCCGGGTGCAAAGCGCGCGGTGTGGATCAAGTCCGATGGTCGTGAAATTACAGGCTGGCTTGCCGCCGAGATCGCGCGGTCAGTGCGCGAGCGACGCGCGGATCTGCCTATCGTCGTTACCTTCGAGCACGAACATCGCGGTGTCGAGGCGCGGCTTGCGGCGGTCCCAAACCTTGCCTATGGTTTCGGACCGGCCGACCGGCCGCGCGCGACGCGACGGGTCATCGAGCGACTGAGGCCCGGCATAGTCATCGCGCTTGGCACGGCCTTGCGCACGCGCCTTGCGGCGGCCCTCACGGAGGCCGCAGTGCCCTGCCTGGTCGTCCATGGTCCCCCGCCGCCTTCCTCGGCCCCTGCCTGTCTCGGCTTCGCCCATACCGCAGGCGAGCAACGCGCCTGGCACGGACGGGAGCATTGGGATGCCCCCTTACTGGCCTTGCTTGTCGCAGCCCAGGTGGAACCGGTTTTTCAAGGTCTGGCGGGCGCTCATGCGCGGGCCTTGTTTTGGGTCGCGGACCCTTCTGAGACGGTGGCCGCGGAGATCGCACAGAGATGGCGCGCTTCGCCGGCGGCGCGTCACGACATCCTATTTCTCGGGGCGCCATCGCCAGGGGCGAGCCGTCTGAGCGCCTGGGACCAGGACCGCAGGCCCTTGGCCCCGGGGGCTGTGGTGTGGGTCGACGAGCCACGATTTTGGCCGGCGCTCGCCGCAAGCTGTGCGGCCATTCACCTCATGGCGCCGTCGGAGCCCTTGCTGTGGGCGGCCCTGGCCGGTGGCCGCGTGGTGAGCGCTGAGGATGTCGCAGGGCTCGAACTTCTGGGGGCGGCACCTTTGATCGAGGTGGCCTGGGGCGAGCTTGGCCGCTTCTGGCAAGAGCTGCTTGATGGGCCGCAGGCGGCGCGGACGGCGGCCGACGATGTGCGGCGCTATTTTTGGCAGGAACGAAGACGCGCCGCCGATGCCGCCCTGGTGCTCTTGGAGCGGGTGTGTGTATGTTGAAAGATCCGTGGCGCCATTGGGCCGCAAAAGGGCCTTGGAGCCGGGTCTTGTGGCCGGCGGGCGCCTTGTACTGCGGGGTCGCAACGCTGCGTCGTAGGCTGTATGCGGCCGGCGTCTTACGGGTGCATGCGCTCGCTGTGCCGGTGGTCGTGGTCGGCAACGTGACCGTGGGTGGGACAGGAAAGACGCCGTTTGTGCTGTGGCTCTGCGAAAAGCTGGCCGCGGAGGGGCGGCGGCCAGGTGTCGTCCTGCGTGGTTATGGCGGCCGCAATCGACGCGTGTTGCGCGTGGAGTCCACGACCGATCCGGGGCTTGCGGGCGACGAAGCTGTGCTGTTAGCCCGGCATGCGCAAGGCCCGGTGGTCGCCTCCCGTGACCGGGTGGCCGGCGCGCAAGCCTTGGCGGCGCAGGGCTGCGATGTGGTGATCGCCGACGATGGACTACAGCACTATCGCTTGGCGCGTACGGTGGAGATCGGCGTGTTGGACGGCGCACGTCGCTTCGGAAACGGGCTCTGCTTGCCGGCCGGCCCCCTCCGGGAACGGGAGGTGCGCTGGCAGCAGCTGGATTTTCGGGTCACGCAAGGGCGCGCCGGTGTCGGCGAATGGTCCATGGGCCTCGAGGGCCAGCTGGCCCAGGCCGTGGGCGGGGACGCGCGTGTACCGCTTACGGCATTTAAGCGCGTGCACGCCGTCGCCGGGATCGGGCACCCACAACGCTTCTTTCGAGCGCTTGAGAGGTTCGGGGTCGAGGTCATTCCTCATCCGTTCGCGGATCATCACCGGTATGCGGAAAAAGATTTGATGTTCGCAAGCCCCGAGCCCGTGGTCATGACTGAAAAGGATGCCGTGAAGTGTGAGCGCTTTGCGCGCCCCGGGCTTTGGTATGTACCGGTACGCGCGGCACTGGACGACGAACTCGCGCGATGCATCGTGTCCAGGCTCTGGGGGCCTTAAGGGGTCTGGGCCCCGGCCGTGCGGCAATCGTAGCCGTGCTGGGATGCCTTGTTTTACAATAGCTGCCCGGGGCGGTGCCTCGCGACGGGTCCGTCAACCAAAGAACAAAGGAAGGGCAGGGATATGGATAGGCGGCTATTGGATATTTTGGTGTGTCCGGTCTGCAAGGGACCGTTGCGCTTACGGCGCGAGGCCCAGGAGCTGGTCTGCCGCCCCTGCCGTCTCGGCTATCCGATTCGCGACGATATCCCCGTGATGCTCGAGGAGGAGGCGCGGAATTTGAGTGACGAGGACCTGAAGGACCTCGACTAGTGCATGTGATCATTCCAGCGCGTTACGGCGCCACGCGTCTGCCGGGGAAGCCATTGCGGGAGATCGCCGGGCGGCCCCTGATCCTGCGCGTCCATGAGCGCGCGTGTGCAAGCGGCGCGGAGCGCGTGATCGTGGCCACCGATGACGCGCGTGTTGCGCGGGTGGTGGAAGAGGCCGGTGGCGAGGTGGTGATGACCGCATCGACCCACGCCTCGGGGACCGACCGCATCGCCGAGACGATCGAGCGTGTGGGACTGAAAGACGACGCGATCATCGTGAACCTTCAAGGGGATGAGCCGTGCATGCCGCCGGATCTGGTGGCGGCGGTGGCGCACGCCTTGGAGGCGCGGCCGGACTGGGGGATGGCCACCGCCGCGCGGCGCATGGCGGGGGCTGAGGCATTCCGCAATCCGCATCAGGTGAAGGTCGTCTGCGACGCCGACGGGCAGGCGCTCTATTTCTCGCGTGCGCCCATCCCGTGGCCGCGCGATCCTGGGGCGACCCCGGACTTCCTCGGCCATGTTGGACTGTATGCCTACACAGCAGGCTTCGTGCGCGCCTTCACCGCCTGGGGTCCCTGTGCCCTTGAGCGGCGCGAGGGTCTCGAGCAACTGCGCGCCCTGGACCACGGGGCGCGCATAGGGGTGGTCGTCACGGATGCCGACCCGGGTCCCGGGGTCGACACGGAAGAGGATCTGGACTACGCCAACCGGGTCTGGAGATCGCTATGAGCGGATTGCGTGATGCAATAAGCCGGGCTTACCGCAGCGGCTGGACCGGGGGCTTGATTGCCTTCGAGTTGGTTGGCGCCTTGCTCGTGGGCTTGCATTCCCGAACCACCGTCCTCTGGCCATTTCTTGCGTGGCTTGGATGTGCGCCGCTCGTGCGATTTCTCTACCTTCACAAGTTGCACCGTGGTGGTCCGCTCATTTGGGGGCGGGCGGCACGGCGCGCCTATGCCATTACCGGCTGGTTGCTGCTGGCCGGCGCGGGCCTCGGTGCGGCGACCGTCGGACTCCTCGGGTTAGTCCGCCACCTTCCGCTCGAGCTGGCGATTTTGGCGCGCCACACGGGCTACGTAGGTGTGGCTTGCGCCACCTTCGCGCTTGCTGCGGCCATGGTGGTGGCGGTGAGTGCCCTGTGTCTTTGGGGAGGTCTCACCACGGTCGCTTATGCCAAGGCGGTGGTGGAGCCTGCGGATCACGCGCGCAAGGCCGTTGCCCGTGGTCTCATGTGCGTGTGGCGCGAGGCCCCTCTGGTCATCGGCGTGAGTGCGCTCCAGGGGCTCTTCGTGGCCTATGCCATAGGCGCGCAGCTCTTCAAGCCGAGCGGCATTACGGTTATGCCAATGGTGTGGCCCGCCGCCCTTTTCGCGCCCGTCGCCCTCGTGTTCGTATTGGCCCTCACAGAATCGTTTTCGGGGCGTAGATCAATGAGTGATCTCGTGCCGCAGGGGCCGGCATGATCAAGGTCTTGTTCGTCTGTCTCGGCAATATCTGTCGATCCCCAATGGCCGAAGGCCTGTTCCGGGATCTTATCGAAAAGAGAGATCTTGCCGATCGCGTCCACATCGATTCCGCGGGAACGCATGGTTACCACATAGGCGCGCCGCCGGACGAGCGGGCACGCCAGACGATGGCGCGTCATGGCGTTGATATTGGTGCATTCGAGGGGCGTAAAGTCGATGTGGTCGACTTGGATCAGTTCGATTATGTCTTGGCGATGGATCGCAGTAATCTTCGTGACTTGGAGCGGCTCGGCGGTGGGTCGCGCCCCCATGTGCGGCTGTTCCTCGAGTTTGCGCGCGCAAGTGCGGAGCGGGAAGTCCCGGACCCATACTATGGCGGGCCCGATGGTTTCGAGCACGTCTACGCGCTTCTTGAGGACGCCGCTGCAGGGCTGCTCGCCGACATCGAACAGCGTCTGAACCAACCTTGACCGTTTGCACGGCAAGCCTTCATACCGCCATTCACAATGACACCTCGTACGCCTCTTAGAGACCGTGTGGCCTAGGGCCTGTGCGGCGAGGAAGAGTGCCGAGCGCTCTGAGCATGGATGACCTCGGTCCTAGGCGACCGATGGCCTAAGGCCCGCTGGCCGAGGGAGCGCCAGGACCATTCTGCAGAGAGGAGCGGTTGAGTGGGTGGCAAAACCCTGGACCCATGGGGCCACCGCGTGCGGCCCCATGGGTCCTGATCCTTAAGGCCAGGGTGAATACCGGCTCAGGCAAAAAGGGTGCGCCTACTCGTTGCCTCGGCTATCGTCGTGGTCGTGCGTTTCGCGCACGGGGGACCGCTCGGGTTCCGGGGACCGCTCGGGTTCCGGCGAGCGTGCGGTTTCGGCGGGACGTGCGGTCTCGGCGGGACGTGCGGTCTCGGCGGGACGTGCGGTCTCGGCGGGACG
>NZ_JBTRWP010000012.1:16287-67560 GCF_054609335.1 Acidiferrobacter sp.
TCGGCGGGACGTGCGGTCTCGGCGGGACGTGCGGTCTCGGCGGGACGTGCGGTCTCGGCGGGACGCGGGGTGTCCGCGCCCATGGGCGGCACTTGGTCATGCGCTGTGTCGCGGACGGGTGTCGGGATGGCGTCTACAGGGCCTCGGGCTTCATGGCTCGTGTCCGCTCCGTGCTCTCCGGCTGGCTGCGCCGGGGTTTCGTTGGAGCCTTCAGGGCGCTCGCTGCCGTGGCGCCCGCGGCCACCGCGCCGTGACCGATGTCCGCGTGCACGGCTTGGTCGCTCGCCTTTCTCCGGGCCACGCTCGCCGCGATCCGCTGGTCGCTCATTGCGCTCGCCTTTCTCTGCGACCCGCTCGGGCGCAGTCTCCCGCGGCCGTTCACGCGCCTCGGCAGGGGCCTTGGGAGACGTTTTGGCGGGTGACCGCGGACGCGTGGCGGCATTGCGCCGCGGGGGGCGCGCCACGGGTGCAGGCGGAGCGACCTCGGGGGCGCTCACCGGGGGGGCGGCCGCCTTGGCGGCGGGCGAACTGCCCAAGAGGCGGTGCAGGAAGGATCGTATCAGGCCATTGGATGGCGCTGAGTCAGAAGGACGCACGGGTTCCGGCCGCGGCGGTGTGATCGGGGCCAGCTGACCGACTACCGGGCGCTCCGCGATCGGGCTTGGGGCGGGCCGCGCAGGCTCGGTCGGCTCCGCTTCGAGCGGGATCAGATAGCTGGGCGCGATGCGTTCGGCTTCGATCTCTTCGGCCTTGAGACGCTTGATACGGTAGTGCGGGGTTTCGAGATCGATGGAGGGCACGATAGTGATGGGCGTGCCGAGGCGCGACTCCATGCCGCTGATCTCGTAGCGTTTCTCGTTCAAGAGATAGGTGGCGGTCGCAAGCGGCAGGTGGACCTGCAGGGCTGCGGTGTTCTCCTTCATGGCCTCCTCCTGGATGAAACGCAGGATCTGGAGGGCAGAGGAGGGGACGCTACGGATATGACCCGTCCCTTCGCAGCGGGGGCAGGTCAGACTGCTGGACTCGCCGAGCGAGGGCCGCAGACGCTGGCGGGACATCTCAAGCAGACCGAAGCGTGAGATGCGCCCCACCTGGACGCGCGCGCGGTCGGCCTTCAGGGCCTCGGCGAGTAGTGTCTCCACGGCGCGCTGATTGCGCGTCGGGGTCATGTCGATGAAGTCGATGACGATTAGTCCACCCAGATCGCGGATCCGCAGCTGGCGGGCGATCTCGTCGGCCGCCTCGAGATTCGTGTTGAGCGCGGTCTCTTCGATGTCGCTGCCGCGCGTGGCGCGCGCCGAGTTCACGTCGATGGTGACGAGCGCCTCCGTGTGGTCGAACACCACCGCACCGCCGGATTCGAGATGCACCTCGCGCGAGAATGCCGATTCGATTTGGTGCTCGATCTGATAGCGCGAGAAGAGCGGTATCTCGTCTTCGTAGAGCTTGAGCTTGCCCACGTTATGCGGCATGACCTGCTGCATGAACTTCAGGGCGCGCTCGTAGATGTCCTGGTTGTCGATCAGAATCTCGCCAATGTCGCCGCGTAGGTAGTCCCGGATTGCACGAATGACGAGGCTGCTCTCCTGGTAGATCAGAAAGGAGGCGGGCTGATCCTGGCTTGCGCGGTTGATGGCATCCCAGAGCTGGATAAGGTAGTCAAGGTCCCACTGCAGTTCTTCGACGCTCTTGCCGATGCCCGCTGTACGGATGATGACCGAGTAATCATCGGGCAGCTTGAGCTGGGCCATGGTATCGCGCAGTTCCGCGCGCTCTTCGCCTTCGATGCGGCGTGATATCCCACCGCCCTTGGGGTTGTTCGGCATCAGCACGAGGTAACGTCCAGCAAGGCTGATGAAGGACGTGAGGGCCGCGCCCTTGTTGCCGCGTTCCTCTTTCTCAATCTGGACGACGATCTCCTGACCTTCCCGGATGACGTCCTTTATGCGCACCGGCCCTTGGGTGTTTTTGCTGTCCTGGCCGCTGAAGTAGGTCCGCGAGATTTCCTTCAGGGGGAGAAAACCTTGACGCTCGGCGCCGTAATCGACAAACGCTGCCTCGAGGCTCGGTTCGACGCGTGTGACGCGCGCCTTATAGATGTTGCCCTTCTTTTGTTGATAGTTCGCCGATTCTATGTCCAGATCGATCAATTTCTGGCCGTCGACGATCGCCACTCGCAATTCTTCCGAGTGGGTGGCATTGAAAAGCATTCTCTTCATGAATTCTGACTCCGCCGCTTTGCGGCGCGCGACCGCCCGCCCTTAAGAAGGGTCAGCAGTCCACGCGGTCCGGGCAGCGCAGAGGGGCCCGAACTCGGGCGTGAATCCGCTTTGTAACCCGTCGCTGTGGACTTTCCGCCTCCTGGGCAAGGGGCGCACATCCGAGCACCTCTCCAGTTGGGTGAGGGGTGCGAAACCCTTATGGCAAGGCGACCGAAATGGTCAGCCTTCGAAAATCGTTTTGTATGCGCCTTGAAAGCTTGCTACTATCAAGTGCATACGATGGCGCACTATAGCAGCCGGGTTGCGCCCCGGCAATCTCTGGCTTCCCCCTGATGTCTTCGCACGACAAGGCGGCGTCAACGGTTCGTTTGGTCACGATAGATGACGAGCGATCCGGACAGCGTCTCGACAATTTTCTCTTGGCGGTCCTTAAGGGCGTTCCGAGGGCACACATCTATCGGATTGTCCGCAAAGGTGAGATCCGTATCAATAAGGGTCGGCGCAAGGCCGACTATCGCCTGCAAGTCGGCGACGTTGTGCGTATTCCCCCTATCGAGACCAGTGCACCACGCCCGCAAGCCCCTGATCTGGCGTGGCTTAACGGTCTCGTACTGTTCGAGGATGAGCACCTCCTCGTATTGGACAAGCCTACGGGTATGGCGGTTCACGGGGGCTCTGGGCTTTCTTTCGGGGTGATCGAGGCGCTGCGCACCCTACGACCGACCGCCCGCAGCCTTGAGCTTGTGCATAGGCTCGATCGCTCAACATCCGGATGCCTGCTCGTCGCCAAGCGGCGCTCGGCCTTGCGGGCCCTGCAGGAAGCCTTGCGGGGCGGGCGCTTCGGTAAGCATTATGTGGCCCTTTTGCAGGGGGTGCTGAGCGGTGGGGCGCGCACCGTGGACGCCCCGCTCCTGCGTCTTGAGACGGGCGACCGCCGCGTGGTGGTGCATGCCGCCGGCAAATCCGCACAGACGCGCTTTACGCCGCGCAAACGCTTTCGGGAGGCGACCTTGGTCGATGTGCGTCTCGGCACCGGGCGTACCCACCAGGTGCGCGTACATGCAGTTCACCTCGGATGCCCGGTGGCTGGCGATGAGCGTTATGGCGATCCCAAGGTGAATGCCGTGTGGCGTGAGCGTGGGCTTGCGCGGCTCTTCCTGCATGCGGCGCGGCTGTCATTTCCGCATCCCCTCACCGGTGTCACTGTAGAGGTTGAGTCACCGTTACCGAAGGATCTCACAAGGGTTTTGGAGTCGCTCGATGCTTAAGGAATACAAGCTTCTCATTTTTGACTGGGACGGCACGCTCATGGATTCCGCCGAACGCATCGTCCGTTGCTTTCAGGCAGCGGCCCGCGATTGCGGGCTCCATATGCTTACCGATGATGCCATTCGTAGAACCATAGGTCTCGGGGTGGTCGAGGCCCTTGCGCGTCTTCTGCCGGACACGGACGACCAGGGCCGACAAGCGGTTGCGAAGCGTTATCGTGAACATTTTCTGCACCTAAATGAGACCCCGACACCCCTTTTCCCGGGGGTAGCTCGGGGGCTTGAAGGTTTGCACCAGCAGGGCTATCGCATGGCGGTCGCCACCGGTAAATCCCGAATCGGCCTCGATGCCGCCCTTGCCGCAAGCGGTACGGGTACGCTCTTTTGCGCAACCCGCTGCGCGGATGAAACACGCTCGAAGCCGCACCCGCGTATGCTTCATGAAATTCTCGAGGAAACCCGGGTGGGTGCCGAAGAGGCGCTCATGGTGGGGGACACGAGCTACGATATCGAGATGGCGGCGAACGCCGGGATGGATAGCGTTGCCGTCGGTTATGGGGTGCACGACCTGGACGAGCTGCGGGTTCACAGGCCCCGCCTGTGCGTCCAGACCTTTCCGGAATTGTGCGCGTGGCTGCTGTAGCGGTCTGCGCGGGCGATCGCCTCATCGATGGCGGGATAGGACAGAAATTCCTGCTCGGGCCGGGCGAGGAGGCCTTCGTCATACGTTTCAAAGGTGTCGTCCGCGCCTACAGGAACCGGTGTCCGCATCGCAGGCTAGAATTGGATTGGCAGGAAGGGCGTTTCTTTGATGATAAAGGGATGGCCTTGGTTTGTTCCGTGCATGGGGCGCGCTATGATCCCGCGGATGGGAGTTGTCTCAGCGGACCCTGCCTAGGCCGTTCGCTCGAGGCCTTGGTCTGCCGGGAACAGGGAGGCATGGTGATAGTGGAGGAGGCACAGCCGTGAGCGACGATAACGATAAGAAGCAAGATGCCAAGCTCGACGATGGCGCCGCGCAGGCGGCCCGCATGGGCCTGAGCGAGGATTGGGCGCGTTCAACGCTCGAGAAACTCGCGTTCGCGGCCTTGACGGCGCAGCGGCGCGAGCGGCGTTGGACGCTGGCCTTTCGCTTGCTGGTCGTCACCCTGGTCGTGGCGCTCTTTCTGAGCTACGAGGCGTCGCATGTGCGTGCCAGCGGGCTTGCCGGTCGGTTTACCGCGCTTGTGCGCTTGGACGGGACCATTCAGGCGGGCGGGACGACGAGCGCGGGCCCCATCGATCAGGCCTTGCGCCGTGCCTTCGCGGCGCACCCCGCAGGGGTCATCCTTGATGCCGATAGCCCTGGCGGAAGCCCGGTCCAGGCAAGCGACATCAACGCCGAGATCTGGCGACTGCGAGCGCGTTATCCACACATCCCCGTCTATGCGGTGGTCCAGGACCTCTGCGCGTCGGGTTGCTATTACGTAGCGGTGGCGGCCGATCGCATTTATGCCAATCCGGCAAGCCTCGTGGGCTCGATCGGGGTCCTCATGGACGGCTTTGGCTACACGCATATCATGCGCAAGGTCGGCGTGACGAGACGCTTGTTGGTGGCCGGCGCGAACAAGGATTTTCTGGATCCGTTTTCGCCGCTCACGAAGGCCCACAAGGCGTTTGCGGAGAAAATGCTGGGGCAGATCCACACGCAATTCATTGACGCCGTGAGAAAGGGTCGTGGCGCACGCCTGCGGCCGCACCGTGGGCTTTTCAGCGGTCTTATATGGACTGGGTACCGCGCTCGGCAGCTCGGGCTCATCGACGGGTTCGGGACGGTGGGACAGGTGGCGCGGCATGTCTTCAAGGCCCCCCATATCGTGGACTTTTCGCCAAAAGAAGGTCTTGTCACGCGTTTCGCGCAGCGCTTGGGCGCGCGTGTGAGCCAGGCCTTTGTCGAACAATGGCTATCCCCTATGCCGCGCCTGCAGTGAACCGTGAAACGCATACTTCTTAGTAATGATGACGGTTATACGGCGACCGGCCTCGAATGCCTCGCCGCGCAACTCGGGCGGGCGGCCGAGGTCACGGTCGTGGCACCCGACCGCGATCGCAGCGGCGCGAGTAATTCGCTCACCCTTTTGCGGCCGCTGCGCGCTCAGCGCGCGGCCAATGGCTTCATTTATGTCGATGGCACGCCCACCGATTGCGTACATCTGGCCATCACAGGCCTGCTCCAACAGGAGCCCGACATCGTGATCTCGGGGATCAATCACGGCGGCAATCTGGGGGATGATGTGCTGTATTCGGGGACGGTGGCGGCGGCCATGGAAGGGCGCTTTCTGGGCTTGCCGGCCATAGCGGTATCGTTGGCATCGGCCAATCCCACCCATTTCGCGACCGCGGCGCAAATCATTGAGCGCTTGCTTGAGTGCCTTACGGCCGAGACGCTGCCGGCGGACACGATTTTGAACGTCAATGTGCCCGATGTCGCCTATGCCGATCTCCGTGGCCTGGAGGCGACCCGTCTTGGGCATCGCCACAAGGCCGAGGCCGTGATCCCGGCGCGCGATCCGCGTGGGCGACAGATTTATTGGGTGGGCCCCCCGGGCGCGGCCGATGATGCGGGACCGGGCACAGATTTCCATGCCATCGCCTGTGGCCGGGTTTCTGTGACGCCTCTGCACGCCGATCTGACGCGGCACGCGGCGCTTGCGATGCTGGGCACGTGGTGCGGAGGGATTTTGTGAGCGGGATGATGCGCCAAGGTGCGGGCATGACCTCGGCGCGGACGCGCGATCGGCTTATTGGGCGTCTGCGCGAACAAGGAGTACGGGACGAGGAGGTGCTCGCGGCCCTGGCGTCGATCCCGCGCCACGTGTTCGTGGATGAGGCCTTGGCCACACGCGCCTATGAGGACACGGCGTTGCCGATCGGTCACGGACAGACGATTTCGCAGCCCTACATCGTTGCGCGGATGACGGCGGCGTTACGCGCATCGGGTCCGCTCGCGCAGGTGTTGGAGATTGGAACGGGGTCTGGCTATCAAGCGGCGGTGCTTGCGAAGCTTGCCGGACACCTCTATACGGTGGAACGGGTGGGAGGGCTTGTCCGCGCCGCCCGCCAGCGCTTCCAGGCCTTGCGGCTTGGCAATATCAGCGTACGCCACGGCGACGGCTGCGAGGGTTGGCCCGAAGAGGCTCCGTTCGATGCCATCATCGTTACCGCGGCGGCGCGGGCCGTGCCCACGGCACTTTTTGGACAATTGAAGGAAGGGGGGCGTCTCGTGGTCCCGGTGGGCGGCGAGGTGCAGGAACTGCTGTTATACAGACGCCGTGGCACGGCCATGGCTTTTGAACGTCTGGGGCCCGTCAATTTCGTCCCGTTGCTGCCGGGAGGGATCGTGTAGGTGCAGCGCGCGCTGCGGCTCGGTTGCCTGCTCTTAGCGCTATCGGGGTGCACGGCGCGCTTTCCCGCGCCCATTTACGATGAAAGCGCGGCGCTCGCCGTGCGTCACGGGAGCTATCGCGTGCTTCCGGGCGATACCCTCTATAGCATCGCCTTCGAGACGGGTCACGACTATCGGACCCTCGCCCGCTGGAACCGCATTCCGCCACCCTACCGTATCGAAGCCGGGGAACTCCTGCGCCTGCGGCCGCCACGGGGCGAGTCATCTGCGCCGCCGCCGGTCGCGCGCCGGCAACTCGGAGGCACACCGCATCGCCGCAGCGTGCGGCTGCGTCCGATACCCCTGCCTCGTGCGGCCGCGCCGATCTATCAGCGGCCGGCCCCGGCGCTTCGCGCACCCTTAGTGGCCCCGACTTGGATATGGCCCGCGCGCGGGACCGTGAAGGAGACCTTCGGGCGAGGCCCCTTAAGCGGGCGGCCCGGCAATCGCGGGATCGACATCGTGGGGCACGTCGGGGAACCGATCCGCGCCTCTGCCGCCGGTCGCGTCGTTTATGTCGGTAGTGGACTTCCTGGATATGGCAAGCTTATTATCATAAAAGAAAATAATGAGTACCTAAGCGCGTATGCCCACAATGCGCGCATCAAGGTCGAGGAGGGCGCGATGGTGCGGCAAGGTGAGGTCATTGCCACAATGGGGGACAGCGGGACCGATCGGGTGGAGCTCGAGTTCGAGATTCGCCTGCGTGGCGTCCCGGTGGACCCCCTGCGCTATCTGCCGGAGAAACACCACTAGCGAGCTAATTGAGGGGGACCGCCCATGGCCGAACCGGAACTGGACGACAACGCAGTGGAAGCAATTGAGCCGGAGGCTCTTGAGGGAACGGAAAAGGACGACGCTGTAGAAGGCGACGAAGTCGAAACGGAAGTTGCAGTCGAGGCGGGGCAGGAACGGGAGACCGAAGATAGTGGGGGGCCGCAAGCGGATGCGACTCAGCTCTATCTGCGTGAAATTGGCTTTTCGCCGCTTTTGACAGCGGAGCAAGAAGTCTTTTACGCGCGCAAGGCATTGAAAGGCGATGTGTCTGCGCGGCACCACATGATCGAATGCAATTTGCGGCTCGTGGTGAAGATTGCGCGACGTTATATGAATCGCGGTCTGGCGCTCCTCGATCTTATCGAGGAAGGCAACCTCGGGCTCATACGTGCGGTCGAGAAATTTGATCCCGAGCGCGGCTTCCGCTTTTCGACGTATGCCACATGGTGGATTCGGCAGACCATAGAGCGCGGAATCATGAACCAGACGAGAACCATCCGTCTGCCCGTTCATATTTTGAAGGAAATTAACATCTATATGCGTGCTGCGCGCCATTTGGCGCAGAAGCTCGACCATGAGCCCACGCCCGAAGAGGTGGCGCTCATGCTCGACAAGCCGGTCGGGGACGTGCGCGCGATGATGGGTCTGAACGAGCGCATCGCGTCGGTGGATGCACCGCTCGACATGGACCCGGACCGTTCCCTGTTGGATGCCATTGCCGACGACAAGAACGTGGATCCGGAGAAGATCCTGCAAGAAGAGGATCTGCATGGCCAGATCGCGGCATGGCTTTCCGAGCTGAACGAAAAGCAGCGCGAGGTGGTGGAGCGGCGATTCGGCTTGAATGGGCGCGACATCTCCACTCTCGAGCAAGTAGGCGCGGACATCGGGGTCACGCGCGAGCGTGTGCGCCAGATTCAGGTCGAGGCCTTGCGCCGGCTGCGCGGCATGCTCGAGAAGAGCGGTTACTCGATGGATGCTCTTTTTTAGAGGTTGCCTGAGGAGCTAGGTGGACGGGGGGTCTGCGAGCAGCAGACCGGCGACCACGGAGCGACCCTCACTCATGAGCAGATTATAGGTCCGACAGGCGGCACCGGTATCCATGCACTCGACACCCACCTGCGAGGCGAAAAACGGCGCGAGCCACGCGGCGGGCGGAAAGCGTAGGGTGCTTCCGGTTCCCAGGACGACGACCTCCGGCTGCCATGCGGCGAGCTCGGCGAGGCTCGAGACATCGAGCTCTCCGAAGTGCCGCGGCCGCCAGTTCGCGACGACGCGCTGGGGCATGAGGATGAGGCTGTGCTCGTAGACCTCGTTGTCGATATGCAGGCGTCCGGGCTCGTAGCCACGCACGACGCACTGCCCGTTGCTTGCATCCAGGTGAATCTTCATCGAAAGCCTCCGGTCGACATTGACAGGGCGCTTTTTCGCCCGTATGTTCGCGATTCAAACGGCCGTGGTTGGCGCGCCGCTCATCTCACAACATCTTGCCAGGCGAACGGGGAGTCGGCCCGTCCGGGCGTCCTAGGTGGAGCATGGATCAGTTTCCTCGTATAAAGAGATTACCGCCCTACGTCTTCAACATCGTCAACGATCTGAAAGCCGAGGCGAGACACCGTGGCGAGGATATCATTGACTTCGGGATGGGTAATCCCGATCACGCGACCCCGCAGCACATCGTAGACAAGTTGTGCGAAGCCGCGCAACGGGGTGATACGCATCGTTATTCGGTGTCGCGGGGCATTCCGCGGCTGCGGCGCGCCATTTGCCGCTGGTATGAGACGCGCTACGGGGTCACGCTCGACATGGATCGCGAGGCGATTGTGACCATAGGCTCCAAGGAGGGTCTTGCGCACCTGGCGCTTGCAACCACAGGTCCGGGCGATGTGGTCTTGGTGCCCAACCCGACTTACCCCATTCACCCTTATGGGTTTGTGATTGCAGGGGCGGATATCCGCCATGTACCGCTCGTGCCCGGGGGCGATTTCTGCGCCGAGCTTGAGACCGCGATCCGCAACTGCTGGCCCAAGCCGAAGATGCTGGTGCTGAACTTCCCGAGCAACCCAACCGCCCAATGCGTGGACCTAGGCTTCTTCGAGAAGGTCATTGCGGTGGCGCGTGAGCACGGCATCTACGTGATCCATGACCTGGCCTATGCCGATATCGTGTTTGATGGCTATAAGGCCCCCTCCATTCTGCAGGTGCCGGGGGCCATGGAGGTCGCGGTCGAGTTTTTCACGCTTTCCAAGAGCTACGACATGCCTGGCTGGCGCGTGGGCTTCATGTGCGGGAATCGCGAACTCGTGGCGGCCCTTGCGCGCATGAAGTCCTATCTGGACTACGGGATGTTCACGCCGATACAGATTGCGGCCATTCTCGCGCTCGAGGGCCCTCAGGCGTGTGTCGGCGAGATCCGCGACCGCTATCAGAGTCGTCGCGACGTGCTCTGCGAGGGCCTTAAGGCGGCCGGCTGGGACGTGGACGTGCCGAAGGCCACTATGTTCGTATGGGCCAAGATTCCCGAGCCCTTCCGGGAAATGGGCTCGTTGGAGTTCGCCAAGAAGCTGCTGCTCGAGGCCAAGGTGGCAGTCTCGCCCGGGATCGGGTTTGGGGAGTACGGTGACGGATACGTGCGCTTCGGCCTGATCGAAAACGAACATCGTACCCGTCAGGCGGTGCGCAGCATCCGCGACCTCCTGCGGCGCGCAGGTGTCGTGGCCAAGGAAGCCTTGTGAGGGCGGTCCGCGTCGGTCTTTTGGGTTTTGGGGTCGTAGGCGGTGGTACGGTCGCGGTATTGACGCGCAATGCCCAAGAGATCGCCCGCCGGGCGGGGCGTGAAATCGAGATCGTGAAGGTCTTGACGCGCGACGTGCGCAAACCGCGCGCGCAGGTCCTGCCGGAAGGCTGTCTCACCACCGATGCGCGGGCCATCCTCGACGATCCGACCATAGACGTGGTGGTGGAGACGATGGGCGGCATCGAGCCCGCGCGCTCCTACATCCTGGCGGCCATCGCCCAGGGCAAGCATGTCGTGACCGCCAACAAGGCCCTTATCGCCACCGCCGGCAACGAGATATTCGCGGCGGCGCGGGCGCGCGGCGTGGTGGTGGCCTTCGAGGCGGCGGTGGCAGGCGGTATCCCGATCATCAAGGCGATCCGCGAGGGGCTCGCCGGCAATCGTATTCGCGGGGTGGCGGGCATCATCAACGGCACCTGCAACTACATCCTCACTGAGATGCGCGAAAACGGTACCGAATTCGGTACGGCTTTGGCGCAGGCCCAGGCGCTCGGATATGCCGAGGCCGACCCGCATTTCGATGTGGACGGCGTGGATGCCGCACACAAGCTCACGATCCTGGCGGCCATCGCCTTTGGCATCCCGCTTGCGTTCTCGCAGGTGCATGTGGAGGGCATACGCAATCTGGAATCTGCGGACATCGCTTATGCCGCGGAACTGGGCTATCGCGTCAAGCATCTAGGGATTGCGCGGCGCGTGGCGGAAGGCATTGAATTGCGCGTCCATCCGGTCCTGATCCCGCATAAGCGCCTCATCGCCAACGTGGACGGCGTCATGAACGCCGTCCTGGTGGCGGGCGATGCCGTGGGCTCGACACTGTTCTACGGGCCCGGTGCCGGCGCCGAGCCGACCGGATCGGCGGTGGTGGCCGATATCATTGATGTCGTCAGGACGCTCACTACAGACCCCGAATTGCGCGTGCCGCATCTCGCCTTCCAGCCCGATGCCTTGTCCGATGGACCGATCCTGGGCATGGCCGAGGTCGCGACCGCCTGCTATCTGCGCTGCGAGGCCGAAGACAAGCCGGGCGTGCTCGCCGACATGACACGCATCCTGGCTGAGCTTGGTATCAGCATCGAAGCGATCTTGCAGAAGGCCCCTGAACCGGGCGCGCACACCGTGCCCGTCATCCTCCTGACCCACAGCGTGCGCGAGGCACAAATCGATCAAGCCATCAGCCGCATCGCGGCGCTGTCTGCGATCACCGGCAAGATCCGGCGATTGCGCGTCGAGTCATTCGCATAGGAGAGTTCCATGACCCGTTACACCGGCATCATCGCGCGCTACCGCGATTGGCTGCCCATTGCCGACGCAAGCCGCATCATCACCTTGGGTGAGGGCGACACGCCACTCATCCGTCTCGACCGGCTGACCCGCAGTGTGGGGCGCGAGGCGACCATCTATGTCAAATTCGAAGGACTGAACCCGACTGGCTCGTTCAAGGATCGGGGGATGTGTTTTGCGGTGACCAAGGCCGTGGAGGGCGGTTCGCAGGCCATCATCTGCGCCTCGACTGGCAATACCTCGGCATCGGCGGCCGCCTATGCCGCGCGCGCGGGGCTCACCGCCTTCGTATTGATTCCGGAGGGTAAGATCGCGCTCGGTAAGCTGAGTCAGGCGATGATACACGGGGCCGTGGTCGTGCAGATTCAGGGCAACTTCGATGCTGGCATGCGGCTTGTGAAGGACATTGCGGAAACGACGCCGATCACGCTTGTGAACTCCGTGAACCCCTTCCGCCTGCAGGGGCAGAAGACGGCGGCCTTCGAGATTGTCGACGCCTTGGGGTTCGCGCCCCAGTACCACTACCTGCCGGTAGGGAATGCCGGCAATATCAGCGCCCATTGGCTCGGTTATCGCGAGTATGCGCGCGAAGGCCGCTGCGCGGTCCCGAAGCTCGTGGGCTACCAGGCGGCCGGGTCGGCACCTTTCGTGAGCGGGCAGATGGTCGACGAACCGGAGACTGTGGCCACCGCCATCCGCATAGGTCACCCGCAGTCCTGGACGCTGGCGCAGTCGGCCCGGGAGGCGACCGGCGGCTGGTTCGGGGCGGTCGATGACCCTGAGATCCTGGCCACTCAAAAGCTGCTGGCGCGCGAGGAGGGGATTTTCTGTGAGCCTGCCTCGGCGGTATCGGTGGCCGGTGCCTTGCGCGATCTGCGCGCGGGTCGCATCGAGGAGGGCTCGACTGTGGTTTGTACAGTCACGGGCCACGGCCTCAAAGATCCGGATGTGGCTATCCGCCAAGGGGGACCCACGGAGCTTGTGACCGTCGCTCCGACCCTGCAAGCGGTGCGCGCCGTGATTCTCGATCGT
The DNA here is from genome assembly GCF_054609335.1 of Acidiferrobacter sp. NCBI lineage: Bacteria > Pseudomonadati > Pseudomonadota > Gammaproteobacteria > Acidiferrobacterales > Acidiferrobacteraceae > Acidiferrobacter > Acidiferrobacter sp. The sequence continues at coordinate 29,092 of NZ_JBTRWP010000012.1, forward strand.
ACATCCTAGAGCGCGTCGCGGCAGGAGCGCAGGTCTTGCTTAAGCCGCCGACATCGGGTTCGGTCACGATCTATGTCCCAGGTCTAGACGGGCGCGTCGAGGCGCCCCAGTCCGCGCCTTTGGCGGTGAGCCGTGTGCTCGCGCGGGCGGCGCAGCGCCCCTGGGACCTCGAGGGTTACGCCCCGCGCGCCGCGGCACTCTTCGGCCTCCCGGCGTCCGCGGGGCTGGCCGCCCTGGCGCGATTAGGGGAAGGTCGTGCGCCCGACCACCGCTGGTGGGTGCGTTGCGACCCGGTCCATCTGGTGGTCGATCGGCACCGCCTCCTGCTGCTCGATAACAATTCCTTGACGCTCGGGGCCGAGGACGCTGCGCGCCTGGGCGCGCGGGTGGCGCAGGTGTTCGCGCCCGACGGTGGGGTGCTCGAGGTCGTGGCGCCGACGCGCTGGTATCTCAGTCTGGCTGCGCCCGAGCCTCTGCAGGTGGCGGAGATGGCCGAGGTTGCGGGCCGCGACATCCATTCTTTTCTGCCTGCGGGCAACGCGGCCTACTGGAGGACGCGCTTGAACGAGGCGCAGATGCTTTTGCATGAGGGGCTCGCCGGCGGTCATGGCGGGGAGGCGGCGCGCGGCGAGGCCAATAGCGTGTGGCTCTGGGGACCGGGATACGCGCCTGAGCCCACCCGGGCGGCGTTCGCCCGCGTGTTTGCAGACGATGTACTGATCCAGGGGATGGCCCGCATGGTCGAGGTGGCCGTGGCGCCCTTGCCGGCCGATCCCACCGCGCTCGATGTGGGGATGGCCACGCTCGCGGTGTGGCCTAGGGCGCAGGCCCCCGCCCAGTATGGCGACAGCGAGGCCTGGACCCACTCTTTGGAGGCCTTGGTGGCGACCTGGTGGGAACCGCTTGCGCGTGAACTACGCGCGGGTCGCCTGAAGCAGCTTGTGGTGGTGGGCGATCGCGGCCCCTTCTATACCTGGGAGCCTGGGCGCTGGCGAAGATGGTTTGGGCAGAAGGCACGATGAAGGACTTGGTGCTCGCCAAGCAGCCTTTGGCGGTGCGCGCGGTTCTCGAACGCGTCTATGCAGCGCGCGGCGCCGCGGACTGGGCGCAGGACGAGCGAGGCCTCGAGGCCCTGGCCGGACCCGAGACACTGAAGGCGCTGGAAGACGCCGTGGAGGCGCTTGCCGGGGCCTTGGCGCGTGACGAGCGTATCCTGGTTATAGGCGACTATGACGCCGCAATATGAACCTTCAGAACTGAGTGGACCTGCTCGTTCACACGGGCGTTGTTCGCTTGCGTTGTATAAAGGGTACGGACGCAAAAATCTGTTCACGTAGTAACAATAATCCCATTGCAATAGCGAGTTAAAGGCGTACTATGTTCATTTAAGGCTGAGATATAGGGCTTGGGTAATGAACAGCGGCGTGGCGGTTCACATCACTCAGGACTTCGGGGGTCTGAAAGTGGGACAACCAAGTTTGTTCTGGGAGCCAGAACTTCGACTGTTCGAGGAAGCGACCGCGTTTCTTAACGACGAATACTGCCAGTCAGGTTCCCGGTCGTCGCCGCGAACCTGGAAAAACGTTGCCCACGCATTGGGGTTCTGGTTCAACTGGTGCTTAGAAGCCAACGTTGATTGGCAAACGGCATCTCAGGACGATTTGATTGATTTCCGGGACGGTCTGTTCACGGCTATCAGTCCAGTGACGGGTGACGCCTACGGCAGTGGGACGATCGTCGCTTACATGCAGCCGGTCATTGCTTTCTACGATTATGCCCGGCGACACAGTGCGTACTTCAGTGATATCTGCAGCGCCGATGTCTTGAAGGCGAAACTAGCCTCTGAAGCATCGCCCGACACCTTATCTGACGCGTCACGGTTGATTCCTTCTCGACGAGCGAAAAAAAATGCTATCCGCCCATTCGGGACCAAAGAATTAAGAAAGTTCCTGGCGGTGCTTGGTCCCTCCGCAGCAGAAAGGGCGGCAGGGGACCTGCGTCCTACAAGAAATAGACTTATGGCGGATTGGGGTTGGGCAGTTGGCCTCCGCCTTTCAGAGATCATGACGCTCAACCCGTATCAATTCCTTGTGTACCATCCTGATGAGAGCTCGCCCTTTTCGCAACAAGCCGTTGAAGTCATTGGTAAGGGTAATGTGACACGAAACGTCGCCGTCCCGAACTGGTTGATTGCAGATACGCTGCAATACATGAAAGGCGAGCGGGCTCGAGCGCTGGAATTGGGACGTAAGAAAAGAAGACAGATACCGAACGTCTTATTTCTGGCGGGAGCGCGTTCGCCCGACCCAGGATCCCCTTTCACCCCGCGGCGGTTCGAGGCGATAGTTGGCGAGGCATGTGTTTCCGCAGGCCTAATGCGTTTGAAACAGCGTATCGATCCGGACTCCGGTGTAAGGACGCAGGTTTCGGTCGCGCACCACTGCGTGCATGATCTCCGGCACACCTATGCCGTTTACACCTATTGGATTGAGGCGAGCAATGGGAATTCGGAACCATGGAAGGTGATCCAGGCGCAACTGGGTCATGAGCGGCTGGAAACGACTATTCGCACTTATCTGAAATTTGTCCAGCTCTTTGGCCCGCGTGGTCAGCAGGACATTAGATCTCTTGTCGGATTGGAATAAAGGGATGGCTAAGAAGCGGTCTCCTGCAAGCAGAGTTGCCAAAGCGTCTATGGCGGCAAAGTCAGTCACCATCGCATCCGGTGAACCACCGGAACTTAATGCCGCTCTTCTGCAAAACGTAGACGTAAAGCGTAAGCGAAGCTCGGCTGCCTCCGTCGCCGCGCAGGCTCGTAGGAGGTCAAAAGAGACCGCCAACGTCGTAGATCTGGGTGCAACTCGTCTGAAACAAACCACGCTCCATTTTAGCAAGGACTTTCATGATATCAAGGTTGAGTTTCCGGGTCCGGATCGTGAGCCCTGCGTTTTAGACCTTTCGTTTCTGGGCCTGGCCCCGCGCCTAGCCAAGCCGCTGGCCGAGGGCTTCCGCGTCTACGGAGTCGGTAAGCGCCAGAAGACACTGGTGGGGCGCAGATCCGAGCTGCAGGCTGGATTTGTAGCCTTCTTGAGAGAAAGGGGGCTGTTACACATTGGTCTCGACGAGATTGATCGTCCCGTATGGAACCAGTTCAAGCAATGGCTTGATACGAAGATTGATCGGAGGAACGGTGAACCCATTCATCCGAAAACTAGGGCGACGACTTTTGGGGCATTGGTCGTTATGCTGGATGCATTGAAGTCTGTTCCAGAATTCAGTCGCTTGGCGCGAGCTGCCTTTGATGCGAGGCCGAGCATCACTTGGGACAATGTGGAACAGCGAACCACAGCACGAGAAAGATTGTCGTTTGAAGCATTGCAAGCAATCGATAATGCGGTAACAAAGGATATTGATGCCCTTCGTGTAAGGATAGAGAAGTCAGAGAGGTTGTTGCAGGAGGGGCACGAAAGGCTTGCTACAAATGGCGATCTTTCCGATCTGGGTACATGCGCCGCCTACATCGCTCAGAAGTACCCAGAAGGGCTCCCGCAGTTGGGTGTGATAAAAGAAAGTAATCCAGAGTTATATCGCTACATTAACTCAAGTGGTAGGAAAGCGCATAGGATCTGGACGCTTAAGGCGGTTCTTTATCCAAATGCCCGCGACCTCGTGCCGCTCGTTGTTTTTCTGGCCATTGAATCTGCTTTGAATCCGACGACATTGTATGAGTTGGAGTGGTCAGGTGTCGACTTTGGAGAGCTTCTCGGGCAGCCCGTTGTGCGACTGGGCGGAACTAAGTGGCGGGCAAACGAAGATCCCGTGGTCCCGATTTCGGCGGCTCGCATTCAGCCGGTGCTAGACCTTCTCAGGCGTTTAACGAAGTTGGTGCGCGCGACCGTCAGCGAGCCGTTGAAGGACAGGTTGTTCCTTTTCAATCGGTTTCAGGGAACGAATCCTGCTGGCCGAGGACTCGGTGGCAATGACAGGGGAATAAACAAAAGCGATGCGTCCTGGCATCGCGGCCTCATGGAGTTCTGCAGGGATTATGGGCTCTCGCCGTTTACGCTCAGCCAGATCAGGGCCACGATCGGCGACGAGATTGGCCTCCGCGAGGGCATCGTGGTGTCGAGTCAGGTCCTGGGACACCAAAATGCTCGGACCACGGATACGCATTACGTCAGTGACGGAACGCGGTGGCGGGAGGCGGAGTCGTTAGGAAAAGCCATGCTTTTCATGGAGCGATGGTTCAGATCGGACGGGAAGATCGATCCGCGTCGACGTCGGCTGACGTCGCGCATGGATCGTGGCGCCGCCACGCCCGGCTTTCATTGCTTCGATCCTTACGATTCGCCATGGCCGATGCAGGGCAAGAATCGGTTGTGCACCGCTTACGGCCGATGCCCCTCTTGCCCTTTGGCGGCCGCCGATATCCATGACCCTGGAGCTGTCGCGTTGTACTTGTCATTGCGTACGGCGATCTTCGGCGCGCAAGGCCGGATCGGTGGTGAGGCTTGGCGGGCGCGTTATGGCCGCGTGTTCATTGATCTCGATGCGCTACTGAAGCATGTACCCGGTGACGTCATGAGCGCAGCCATGCGCTTCCATATCACTTTGCCGACGGTGGAGTGACGATATGTTGACCGCAGAAATCATTCGCGTCAATTCCGGTGCTCATTTCCATCTCCGCCCCGAATGTGAATTGGACGAGGTCTGGGTGTCCTCTAAGAGTCGGTGGAGGGATTCTGTCTGGTCTCTGGATAATGCGAGTATTGGCCAGCGTCCCTTGGCATCGAAAGTGACTTGGGATATGAAGTTGCCTGATGGGCGTAACCTCCTCGACCCAGAACATTCTCAATTGCTTGGATGGCTACGGCGATTTGTCTGGGGTCTGTTTGTGGATCCCCGAGACAAAGTTAAGGCATATAAAACCGGGAATGGCGCTCTGCTGACACAAGGGCTTCGAGTTGTCGTGCCATGGATGGTTGAACGCGGGCAGATGTGGCCAAAAGATGTAAACAAAGAATTCGTGGCCGCGTTCATTGATGATCTACCATCGATTGTCGCTGTAGAAGTTGATGACGAAGAGGTTATTAGGGAAGGGGCAGCTTATATGCCCTTGAAGATCATCGACCTGCTCTGGCGGCAGCGTCAAGCGCTGGAAGAGGCGGGCATCTCGCCGATGCCGGAACGGCCTTGGCTAGACGAGAAGGGTGCCAACTCGATTGCGAAGCGGATCATCACCGAGGCGCGGGGTTGGATCCGGCCTTTGCCCGATGAGGTGGCCATTCCACTGATGAACAAGGCGGCCTGGTTTCTGGGGGCGCCTGCGGAAGATGTTTTGCGGCTACGTGAAAAGATCGAGAAGGCCTACCGTTCAATAGAAAACCCCCACGAAAAACTATGGCGGCTTCAGCAGGACCGCCGAGGGCGCGTTGACGCGGCCTTGAGTGACCATGCGTTTTCTATCATCGACGGTGAGTCTGGGTCATGGCACGAGCCCCTAATGAGCTGTGAGGCCAAGAGCGGTCGCAAATCGTATGCGGTGCGGGGCGTGCGACAATTGGTCGCCACTATTGCAGGCGCCGCGTGTATTACGATCCAGTCCTCGACTGGAATGCGCGCAAGTGAGATATGTGCTTTGCGTGCAGGTGCCTGCCCAGACACTGGTCTTCCACATGGGGTCCGTATCGTCGAGACATCATCGGGGCTCAATGAAGCATTCGTACTTCGATCGGAACTGACCAAGGAAGAAGAGCTTCCACGGGATGTAGATTGGTTGCTTGGAATGCGGCCGATGGGTAGCGACGAAATTCCTCTTCCGGTCCACGCCATGCAGGTCCTTGACAGACTGTTCGCGCATGAACGGAAACTTGCCAAAACGGATCGACTATTGATTACTACTAAGAGTGGAGTGGATCTTGCCGTAACTGAGATGCAAATCAACCTCTTCAATACCTCTCGGCTGAACCGCTTCATCAAGAATTTTATTGAGCGGTGGGTGGATCTGTCCAACCTGCCGGACGAGTCTGCACACCGAATTGCTCGGAATGACCTCATTCCCTGGCGTAAATCGAAGGGGCGTATCATCCGGTCACACCAGTTTCGCAAGACCTATGCCCAGTTCGCGCTGTCCATTGATCCGCGTCTACTGCCAGCGGTTCAGCGCCAATACCATCACGTAGCTATGGCTATTACGGAAGGCGGTTATTGGGGGCGCAATCGTATCCAGATCGAGCCGATCAATGCCATGGCATCGCAACTCACGGCCATGCAGATGTACGAAATGGTAACTGGCCGGACAAGGGTCGCCGGAAAGATGGGCGCCCAGCTTGAGCAGGGGATCGACGAGGTGCGTAAGTTGGTTGAAGGTGTGGATATGGAAGTCGGCTGGAGGCGCGTCATGCGCTTTGTCCGTGATAACAGCCTGCACATGTGGTTTGCCCCGCATGGTAATTGCTTCCCAAGGGACCCTGGGGTTATGGGCTGTCATAAGGCTGCGGGGACGCGTCCAATTGGTGTGCCCTTCCCCAACTTCACCACGCGAGAGCCGTCACTCTGTGCGGGTTGCGATTGCTTCATTCTGGACTTGCGTCACGTCGGGTTCTGGCGGGAACGGTACATCACCAATGCCGCCGCGCATAGGCAAGCCGAGGCGCGAGGGCAGGGCGGCATGTTTCGTGTGGCAGCGATGCGGGCCGCAGTCGCAAAAAAGCTCCTTGAGCGCTTGGGGGTCGATACCGCTCCATTGGACCTGTGCGTGGAACAGGAGATTGCCGATGTCGGGCACTAAAAGACGGCCGCCGAGGGCGGTCATCGAACGGGATTTCGAGGAGGCAATTGAGCGTCTCGAGAAGAACAGGCCAAAGGATCCGCTGTTGAAGCGCCTTGCGGCGGAAGGGCGCCTGGCAATCAATTTCTCGACGGTTGCCAAGGAGGCAAAGCACTCGCGAACTTTGATCGCACACGCGAAGTGTCAATATCAGCAACAAAGGGCGAAGGTCCTGCAGTTGATGCAGCCTGGTGTGGTTGTCACACCAAGGACCGCGAGCGAAGTGATCTCCCGCCTCAGGGGAGATGTGGCGGACCTGAAGGGCAAGCTAAGCGCTGCTCTGAGTGGTCAGGCAGCCCATTTTCTGGCCCGTCAACGAGCTGAGCGTGAGGCGGAAAGATGGCGAAAGGAAGCGCAGCGGCGGGAGAAGCTGTTACAGAAGGGCGACAAGTTGCATCTGATCAACCGGGATGGCGAGTGATGCCAGAACCCGTGCGGATTATCGACAGACCATTGTCCCAAGATACCCTTCGTGAGGCGATGGCTGCGGGCTATACGCGTCTTCAGTCGCGAATCATCGCGGGGAGATTGGGTGACGAGGATGCAGGAAGGGTCGGATTACTTGTCCGCCCGCCGTTGAGCGCGCTTGACTCGCCGGACCGTCTACCTGACATCGGTGTCGCAGCTGAGGCCGTTGCCCGCGCGGTAAAGGACGGGTTGCCAGTGATTCTGCTGTCGGATTTCGACTGCGATGGTGCTTCGGGGCATTCGGTACTGAAGTTCGCGTTGCGGGACTACTTCGGTGTGCCAGAACACCGAATCCACAGCTATATTGGCCATCGACTGCGGGAAGGGTATGGCGTTTCGGAGAGCGTAACCCAGCGTATTTTGGACTCGGCGCCTCGTCCTGCACTCGTGATTACGGCTGATCAGGGAAGTTCGGACCATGCCCGCATTGAGAAGCTGCGCGATCATGGTTTGACGACGATAGTGACAGACCACCATGGAGTTCCAGAACAGGGGCCGCCGCACGCAGCTATCGCCTGCGTCAATCCGGTCCGCACGGATTCGACATTCGCCGACCCCTACGTTGCGGGCGTTCATGTGGCCTGGCTGCTCTGCTGCGCCGTACGGCAACGGCTCATTGACTGCGGGTACCTTCCGGCCGATGCGCCGCGACTTGGCCGCCTCCTCGATTTGGTCGCCCTGGGAACGGTAGCGGATTGTGTCGATCTGGCCCGGTCACCGAATAACCGTGCGGTGCTGACACGTGGCCTCGCACTAATAAATGCGCCTGAGGCGCGCCCTGCATGGCGTGCCTTGTACGCGGTCTCTCGTTGCTCTGGCCCCATTACGGCGGCGACATTGGGGTTCACCTTTGGGCCGATCATCAATGCTCGGGGCCGTCTCGACTGCGCGCTTGGGGCCGTCGACCTGTTGATGTGCGATGACGAGAAGGAAGCGACACGCTTGGCGCTGATCCTGGTGGGGCACAACAGCGAGCGCAAGCAGGTCCAATCCCAAATGTTACGTCGTATCCTTCCATTGGTTGAACAGCAGGTGATGGCTGGGTGCACGGCAATCACCGTCTTCGATCCGGAAGGACATCCAGGCGTACATGGCGTATGTGCTGCCCGATTGGTGGAGACCTATGGACGTCCCGCCGCCTACTTCTCGCCGAAGCATGGGAGCGACCATGTTACCGCCTCACTGCGCACTGTCCCCGGATTCCACATACGAAACGCGCTTGCCGAAATGGTCGAATCACATCCCGGCGACTTTGTCACGTGGGGCGGTCATGCAGGTGCCGGTGGGGTCACGTTGAAACGCGAGGCGCTTAATCGCTTCACGGCTGCCTTCGATGGGGCCGCGGCCCGCGCTTTAGCGACATGGACTCCAGGACCCCGCATACTCACCGATGGCGAACTCGACCAGCGTCCAAGCTTGGAGTTGTTCAGAGAACTGGCCACCTTAGAGCCCTTCGGCCGGCAATGGGAGTGGCCTGTCTTTCGTGCTGAAGGCCGGATCCTCAGTGTCCGTCCCGTCGGCGACGGAACCCACTTGAAGTTATCGATGGGCATCGGGCCAGATCGATTCGACGCCATCTGGTTTGGTGCGGTTCGCGACGGCGTGTGTCCAGTGGAAGTGGGGCAGGCGGTCCGAGTAGCTTTTGAACTGGATACCAATACCTTCCGGGACGAGACGCGCCTGCAATTACGCGTCCGGCATGCGGCCGTCGTCGCATAGGAGTGTGCTGATGGCCCTGCAATCCATTCTATTTGACCTGTCGGCTCAAGCTCGGCTGCCAAGTTCGTTTGCCATCCGAACTGATGAACCTATCACAATCCTGTGCCTGCTTCCGGCGGACGGCAAGTCAACTGGGCCACCTGCCACGAACTGGCTGAGGACGCGGCGCAGACGACGCTGATGGTGGTGGAGTTTCAGCGTTGGTATCGGGGAGGGGGCCGAGGCTTTCGGTCCGACTGGTCAAGAAACACGACGCCGCGCTACCGCCTGGCGCAGACCACCGAGACCGAGATGCAACTTGTCGCTCTCATGGGTTTCACGTTCAGACCCTGGCGCTGGGCGGCTGCAGACGGCGACACTGCGACGGCGGATCAACCAGCCCCCTGTGTCAACATAGTTGTCGTACGGTTTTTTCTAGAAGTCCAACCACAGGGGACGGCAAAAAGAGAACTCTATGACCGCTTACTCGCAAGAAAGAAAAGAGGCCGTCTGTCGCAAGCTTATGGACCCCAACGGGGTGTCTCTGGCGGCGCTCGCTCGAGACACAGGTATTGGGAAGAGTACACTGAGCAGTTGGCGTAAAGAGCTTAACGCCACACCAGGAGTCGTGATGCCGAAAACAGACACACGCAGCCGATCTTGGTCGTCTGCGGAGAAATTTGCGGTGGTCTTAGAGACCGCGACCCTCAGTGAGGCCGAACGTGCGGAATACGCTCGGCGCAAAGGGTTATTTGTAGAACAGATCGCGGCCTGGACTATCGCCTGCCGGGATGCCAATGGCGCCTTAGTAGAGCGTCCTGAGAACCGCACCGACAAGAAGCGCATTCATGAACTCGAGCGCGAACTGAATCGGAAAGAGAAGGCGCTGGCGGAAGCCGCGGCATTGCTGGTCCTCCGAAAAAAAGCGCAGGCGATCTGGGGGGACGAGGACGCATGATCTCGCTCCCCGATCGCGAACACATTGTCGCTTTGATAGACGAGGCCGTAGAGAACGGCGCCCGGCGTAGGCCAGCAGCCCATCTCCTGGGGTTAAACGTGCGCACCGTCGAGCGCTGGCGGACCGAGGGCGCCGATCTCGTACGGGGTGACCGCAGGCCCACGGCCCTCCGTCCGCCCTCATCCCGCTGTCTCTCAGAAGCTGAGCGGGCGGAGGTCTTAGAGATCGCCAACAGGCCTGCGTTTGCGAGCCTTCCGCCCTCGCAGATTGTGCCCAAATTGGCCGATCAAGGGCGCTATGTGGCCTCGGAATCCACCTTCTACCGCCTCTTGAAGGCCGCCGACCTGCAACACCATCGGGGGCGGGCCCGAGCGCCGGTGCGTCGCCATCGTCCCACCAGTCACCGGGCCACAGGCCCCAATCAGGTGTGGTGCTGGGATATAACCTGGTTACCTTCCGCCGTGAAGGGTCTCTACCATTACTGGTACATGGTGCTGGATGTGTATAGCCGCAAGATTGTAGCCCATGAGGTCCACACGACTGAGTCCGCAGAGCATGCCAGTCACTTGATCCGCCGTGCCAGTCTTGCTGAGGGCCTCTCAGGACGACCCCTCGTGCTGCACTCCGACAACGGCGGCGCTATGAAGGGATCGACGATGTTGGCGGCCCTCCAGGGCTTAGGGATCGTGCCGTCCTTTAGCCGCCCCCGGGTGAGTGACGATAATCCTTATGCCGAGGCTTTATTTCGCACCGCCAAATACTGTCCGGACTACCCCACGCAGCCCTTTGCTGACTTACACGCCGCGCAAGCCTGGGTCCTGCGCTTCGTCCGCTGGTATAACGAAAACCACCAGCACAGCGGTATTCAGTTCGTGACCCCCGCCCAACGTCATACGGGCGAGGCTTTACAGGTCATTGAACGGCGCAAACAGGTCTATGAAGAGGCCCGTTCTCAACACCCAGAACGGTGGTCACGGACCCTCCGCAACTGGGATCTCCCAACCGAGGTCTGGCTTAATCCGGAACGCGAAAGTCCTGATTCAAAACAGGAGGCTGCTTAATCGACTCCGTGCGACAGGTATGTTGACAAACACCGAAAAGGCCACCGTCTGGGTGCCGGACAAAAACTCCGTCAGCTGATCAATGGAGGTCAGGTTATCGAGGTTCATAAGGGTTTGCATCTCCCTATCATGAACGGAACTCGATCCGGCTTCAGACTCATTTCCTATTAGAAACACAGTCCCTCCTTCAGACTCATTTCATATTGGACAAGGCTGACCCTTGACGGGCGATGCGCCGGCCTGCGATCATCTGGGGCGTGAGAGTCCGCTCGCTCAAAAACGTCATAACCCCCTTGATCCTGGTCTTCTGGCTAGTGGCGCTCTGGGCGTGCATGACGCCGCAGGGTCATCACCGGTCTCATGACGGCAAGGCCTGCGCTGTGGTCCACAACGCCATAGGGCCGCAGACCATCAGTAAAATCGTCGGTACGCCGGCGCCCCTGCCTATGGTCCTTGCGGTATTCCTCGCGATAGAGATGGTCCTGGTCAGATTTTCGAGGCCAGCCTCGACTGCGGTGCCGCTCTTGCAGCGACGTCGCCGCAGGCCCGCGCAACCCAACGCCCCACCCGCCCTCGCCTTCACCTTGTAGATTCCCGGCGCCGTAGCCCGGTGCCCCCTGAATCCCATGAGAAGGCCTTATGCGCATCCCTTTTTCTTTGGCGCGCGCGGCAGCGCTCGCCTTCATCTCGGCAATCGGCTTGGCTCCCATCGCGGCTCAGGCCCTGAGTCTCGCGACGGTTGAAAGCCTCGCTATACAACATAACCTGTCTCTCGCGGCCGCCCGTCAGGGTATCGCGATCGCGCGCGGATTGGCCCGACAGGATCGTCTATGGCCTAATCCGCGATTGAACATCTCCGGGGGCACTGGCAATCCGGTCGGCAGCCCCGGAGAATTCAGCACCCGTGTCCTACTGACGCAAGCCGTCCCTTTGACTTCGCGCATTGCGCGGCACGCGGCCGTTGGCCGATTGGATGTGCGTGAGGCCTACGCCCGCTACTGGACCCGTGTCTGGCGGGTTCGCGGGCTTGTAGCGCACGCTTACACACGTTGGAAAAGCGCTACCCGCGCGGTGACTGAGACCACAAACCTGATCACCAGTGAACAGGTGTTGATGCGTCTTGTCGCGGCGCGGCTCCGGGCCGCCCAGATATCTCCCGTGGGTGCAAGCGGGGTTCGACTCCTCGGCGCCCAGGCGCGGCTATTGCGCGAGACCTGGCGCACGCGGCGCCACGATGCCAAAGCCGCGCTCATGGCTCTCATCGGCTATCAACCACAAAAGCCCTGGTCCGTTCCTGGGCCTTCGCGCTGGCGCCCACCGACGGCGGCCGATGCCATGGCCACGGCCCTAGCCCATCGTCCGGATTTGCGGTTGGCCGAGATCGATCGCCACTACCGGCAATCCGTGCACCGCTATCAACGCGCGCGGCGACTCGGATGGATGACCGTAGGCGCTGGCGTGGGGCTTGACCGGCAGGTCCTGCGCGGAGTCCCTCCCCAACCCATCGACCGCTCAGTCGAATTGAGCGCCTCGCTGCCCTTGCCGTTCTGGAATCGCAACCAGGGCAACCGGTCTGCGGCTGCGGCGCAGGTCGTTCAGGCGCAGGCGCGCCTGCGAGCACTGCGCTGGCGCATCCGCCACGCCATCACCCGCGACCTCTTCAGACTGCAACGGCTGCAGGCGCGCGAGCAACGCCTTGCGCGTCTGCGCGAGCAGGCGCGGCACGCGGCGGCGCTGGCGCTACAAGGCCTGAGGCTTGGCCAGGTGCATACCGCAAGTACCCTTGCGGTATGCACAGACCAGCTCACCCTGACTGCGGCCTGGCTGAAGACCCGCAGCGCCGTAGCCGACGCGCGCACAACTCTGCGTATCGCCCTGGGCGGCCCTAAGGAGAAATCATGATCAAGACCCCTGTTACTGCGGCCATTGTCCTGGCGCTCACCCTCACCGCCATTCCGGCCCTGGCCCAGCGCTCGCCTGTCGTCCACTTGTCGTCTGCGAAGAGACAGGCGCTCGGCCTCAAGCTCGTCCACGCCCGCATGCGCACACTTCATGCACGTCGCACATTCTATGGCGATTTCACATTGCCCCCGAATGCCGAGGCGGTCGTCACCCCGCGCATACGCGGGCGCGTAACCGCCCTATACGTCACCGTGGGAGACAGGGTGCGGCGCGGTGCGGCGCTTGCCCGCGTGCAATCCCTGCTGGTCGGAAGCCCGCCGCCGAGCGTGATCGTCCGCGCACCCATGGATGGGGTCGTCGCGACAAGGCCCGCGGTCCTGGGCGAGGCCGTGGCCCCTGGGACGCTCCTCTACCGACTGATAGAACCTCACCGGCTCTGGCTCAAGGCCTACGTCTACCAGCAGGACATTGGGGCCGTCCACCGCGGACAGGAGGCCCGCATCCAGGCGCTCGGCGTCACCACACCCCTGCGGGGCCACGTAGTCATGGTGGCGCCACGCGTCAACCCGCGACGCGGCGCGGAGACGATCTGGATTGCGCTTGCGCATCCGCAGGTAACGCTAAAACCCGCGCTCTTTGCCCGCGCGCGCATTACGGTCGCGACCGCGCAGACCGTAGCTGTGCCTTCAGAGGCCGTGGTGGACGTCAACGGCCGCCATGCGGTGTTCGTGGCAATAGGTCACGGCCGCTTCCGTTACACCCCCGTGACCCTCGGCCTACGCGAACACGGCTATTGCGGGACCTCGGGACTTAAAGTCGGCGCGCGCGTCGTCACCCAAGGCAACGGGGAACTCTTCGCGCTGTGGATGACCGGCGGCAAACTCAAGGCGGATAGCTAATGTTCAATTTCCTGATTGCCCTCTCGCTGCGCAGCCGCGCGCTTGTCATCGGAGTCTTCATGATCCTCGTCGGCTTGGCGCTGCTTGCCTGGCGCAGCATGCCTATAAATGTCTTCCCGGCCTTCGCCACGCCGCGCGTGGTCATAGGCACCACATTGCCCGGCATGGCGCCGCGCGACATGGAGGCGCTCGTCACCTATCCGATCGAGACCGCAGTCAGCGGCACGATGGGCATACGCGTGGTCCGCTCGAAGACCACGCTTGGGGTATCGCTCGTAACGGTAGTCTTTCACGCTGGCACCAACATCTACCATGACCGCCAGTTGATCGCCGAACGACTCCAAGCCCTGCAGTCGCGGCTGCCCGCAGGCATCCACGGGCCGGAGATCTTTCCGCTCACATCGGCCATCGGATGGCTCGTCAAGTACTCACTCACAAGCTCGGTCCTGCCAGCCCAAGAACTGCGCACCCTGGCCGATTGGGTGGTCCGCCCTCGGCTACTTTCCGTAGGCGGGGTGGCCGACGTAGCGGACATTGGCGGGGCCGTCACGCAATACCAGATCGACCTCGATCCCACCGCGATGCAGGCCTACCGGGTCAGCGTAGGCGAGGTGGCGCGCGCCGTGCGCGGCGTGAGCCGCGACCTTCCCGGCGGCATGGTGGAGACACCGGGTCAGCAATTGATCGTGTCGGCGGCGGGTCGGCTCCACGAGAGCGATGCGCTTGCGCGTCTGCGGCATACCCTTGTCGCCAACCGCGATGGCCTGCCCATAACCTTGGCCCAGGTCGCCCGGATCCGTCGCTGGCACGCCATACGGCTGGGCGCCGCCGCCCTGGGCCAGGCGCCCGCGGTGGTGGGGACCGTCTACAAGGCCTACGGCGCGAGCACCATCACGACCACTCGCCACGTACTGCACACCCTGCGGGCGGTTCGTCGGGCGCTGCCGCCGGGCGTGACCCTCAATACCCACATCTTCCGGCAATCGACTTTCATCAAGGCCGCCACCCACAACCTCTGGACGGCCTTGTGGCAGGGTGCGCTCATCGTCATTCTCGTGCTGCTCGTGTTCCTGGCGAACTGGCGCGCCTCGCTGGCGACCTTCGTCGCCCTGCCGGCCTCGTTCGCGCTCGGGGCCCTGATCCTCTACTTCTTTCATGCCGGCGTAAACGCCATGACGCTTGGTGGGCTTGCCGTGGCCATAGGGGAGGTCGTCGACAACGGTATCATCACCGTGGAAAACATTGTCCGCCGCCTACGCATCGCCCGCCACAGCCGGATCGGCGAAGCGGTGCTCGGAACCGACACTGTCATTCTTCACGCCATCCGCGAGGTACTGAATTCCATTGTCTACGCGACTGCTATCGTCATTTTGGTCTTCCTACCGGTCTTTTTCATGCACGGCATCCCGGGACGCATCTTTTCACCGCTTGGCATATCCTACCTGGCCACCATGCTCGCCTCGCTGGTCGTGTCCGTAACCCTGATCCCGGCCCTGTGTTCTCTGCTCTTTAGCGGCCACGGCGAAAGGGCGTCCGGCGCCGAGCGCGAAACAGGCCTTGTCCGCTTCCTTAAGCGCCATTACCTGCGCCTCCTGGAGCGTATCCTGCCGCGGACGCGCACCATCGTGATTCTCGCGCTCGTGGCGGTAGTAGCGGCCGGCGCGGGCTTCGCGCACCTCGGACGCTCATTTTTACCGCCTTTCCATGAAGGGAATTACATCCTAGTCATGACTGCCCTGCCCGGAACTCCCTGGCGCGAATCGATGCGTCTGGGCGCCGTCGTGCGACGGGACCTCGCGGCCTTCCCAGAAGTCGTATCCGTCGATCAGCGCGCGGGCGCCGGGACGCTCACGCCCGGAGCGCTTACCCCGAACAACTCCGAGTTCGATCTGCGCATCGACTTTCATCGCGGCCCGCAATCGCCGCACGTCCTGCTGGGCGAGATCCGTAAGAAGCTCGCCACCATCCCCGGGGTCGCCTTCAATCTCGGCGAATTCATCGCCCATCGCATCGACGATGTGGAATCGGGCGTGCCGGCGGACGTGGCCGTGAAGATCTACGGACCGCGCCTGCGCCGCCTCTACCAGATCGGCAAGGCCGCCAGTCGGGCGATCGCGCCCATACCCGGTGTTGTCGACCTGCATCTCGAGCAGCAAATTCGTGTCCCCCAGATTGTGGTCACGCCGCGGCGCGGACGCGACGCGCACTACGGCGTGTCCGCGGGACGACTGCTGCGCGACGTCAATCTCTACCTGAACGACACGTCTATGGGTCACGTCCTGCATGGACAGCGGCGGTTTGCGATCACGCTGCGCGTAGCCCATGGCGCCAGACGTTCGGCACGCACCCTGCGCAGCCTGCCCATGCGCGCGCCGGCGCTCGGCGCGCATGCCATCGTACCGCTCGCCGAACTGGCCTCGATCCGGGTACACCCAGTGCCCTTCGAGATCCGGCGAGCGCACGGGCACCGCGTCCTGCTGCTTACCTTCGATGTGACCGGAAGAGCCCTGTCCACGGTCGTCCGCGAGGTCAAAAAACGCGTAGGGACAGTCCCTCTGCCGCGGACCTATTTCGTGCGCTACGGCGGCACCTTCCGCAGCCAACAACGAGCCAACACCACGCTGTGGCGGCTCGGCCTCCTCGCGATCATCGTCTCGGCGCTGCTCCTCCAGAAGGCCTTCGGCTCGCTGCGCGACGCCTTGCTCGTGCTCGTCAATCTGCCGTTGGCCATGGTCGGGGGGGTGGCGGCGCTGCTTTTGACGGGATCTACGCTCAGTACCGCCGCCATGATCGGATTCATCGCGCTCTTTGGCATCACCGCGCGTAACGGGATCATCCTCATAAGCCACTACAAGGATCTCGAAATCGAGGGGCGCACTCTAGATGAGGTGGTAAGGGAAGGCACGCTCAACCGACTGGTACCCATCCTCATGACCGCGATCACGCCCGCCCTGGCGTTGTTGCCACTCCTGTGGGGATCGCCGGTCGGCAAGGAGCTCGAGCGCCCGCTCGCCTATGTCGTGCTTGGCGGTCTCGTCACCTCGACGCTGCTTAACCTCATCGTCATTCCGAGCGTCTACCGCGCCCTGCGCCGGCGTGACCAGACTCGCATGCGGGCCGCCGAGCAATGACGCGCAAACCTATCAAGGTCAAAATGGCTCCGCCCCGGGATGGGAGGGACACCGGGGCGATGCGCACCCCTACAGACGGATCGCACCGCGACCATTTGGCCAATGGGAAACCCCTGCCTATTCTACTTGTGAGCGGCGAGATCAAAAACACAACTCCCATTATGAGCGATCCGAGTCGGGCGACCCGCGCCCCCCCGTTCGCCGACTAGGGTCAAGGTGCCGCCGCCGGAGCCGACGGCTAGCAAGCCCCTGTTGGGAAGGTTTCCGCAACCGGGGTGCCGACGTTATGCCGTCTTGAAACATTATTCATGCCTTCTGCGTCGCAACGTCAGTCTTTACTGATCCCCATTTTAAGCAACGATTATCGAGGGTGCCGAGCCTGCTCGACCAGCTCTATTTTTTGAATCGGCTAGCTCCCGCGCTAGGTCCATGAACCAATCTCGTACGCCTCACTTTCCTGCTCTCACTTCAATACAGCACAGCGGATATGGTGCGCACTATACAACGAACTTCGTCCTGGGCTTCCTGTCCCCGATGTCTCTTGAGAGGCCACCCAACGCCCCTTGACGTAAGTCTCAGCGCATTCATAGAATCGCCGGGATGCGCCTTCGCTATATGCTGGGCCGGCTTCTGCAGCTTTAGACGCAAGCTTTCTACGCGGAAGGAATCTTTATGCCTGAAACTCGATCACTCCGGCTTGTTGCGTGCGCTTGGCTTTCAGTCGCGTCAGGACTGATCGTGGCGGTCGCCATCCTGGTCGACATCCTGAACGGTCACCGTCAGCGTATGACGATCATGGAAGTGACATGGCCTGTGACAGGGCTTTACATGGGGCCACTAGCCTGGTGGGCTTACTGGAAATTCGGTCGGGCGACAACAGCCGGCGACCACAAGACATCGAATAAACATTCCAAAAAATCCTTGTGGCAAGGTGTCTTCGTGTCCGTGACACATTGTGGCGGTGGGTGCACGCTGGGCGATATCATTTCTGACTACCTGATATTTCTGTCCGGAATGGTGATTGCCGGATCTTCCCTTTTCACCTCCTACCTACTGGATTTCGCAGCGGCCTATGTACTTGGCGTCTTTTTTCAGTATCTGCCCATACGCGAGATGGGCGAGACAGACCGGAAACGCGCCTTGATCCGCGCCATCAAGGCCGACACCCTGTCACTGATCGCCTTCGAAATTGGGCTGTTTGGCTGGATGGCGGTCGTACAAAAGATCCTATTCGTTCACGCGCCACAACCCGACAATCCTGTATTCTGGTTTATGATGCAGATCGGTATGGTGGTGGGCTTTATCACAGCCTACCCAGCCAACTGGTGGCTTGTCCGAAAGGGCATCAAGCATGCTATGTAAGCACATCAGCGACAAATGGGCGTTGTTGGCAAAGAAGCCCGATGCGTTGCCACTGCACGGCTTGATTCAAGACCACCTCCACGAGCCTCGCCAGACCTTCTGGCTCATTCAGCAGCCGTGTCAACATACATCCCGACCTACGTTAACCTCATAATCTGCCACTGCCTTGATCTCCCGGTTAAATTACGTCTCGATAACGCCAATTACCCGGATCGGGGCGGTGGCACAAACCGCCTGAGCTCGTCAGCTATTTACAGCAGTTTACGGACATAACCGTTTTGGAGTCTGGTCCATATCCCTTTCAGGTGTTCATGAACACATAGGACAGTGATTGCCTATGCCAGAGCCCATTAGTACAGCAACAAACTACGTACTAGAGAACGAATCGTGTTCGTATTGATGCCGATGGGGCGACCGGGACCGCGTTGGCCGTGCGCGGCTTGCGCAGGCTCGGTGCGCGCGATGTCCATTATCTGATCCCGGACCGCTCCCGCGAAGGCTATGGATTGAGTCCTGCGATCGTGGCGCGCGCCGCGGCCCTTGAACCCCGCTGGATCATGACGGTCGACAATGGGATCAATAGCCTCGAAGGTGCACAGGCCGCGAAGGCCTTGGGCTTGCGTCTGATCGTCACCGACCACCATCTGCCGGGCCCGGTGCTGCCGGAGGCCGCCGCTATCGTCAATCCGAATCAGCCGGGGGACGTCTTTCCGAGCAAGGCGCTTGCGGGTGTGGGGGTGGTGCTTTATCTCCTGATCGCCTTGCGTCGGCGTCTCGGCGCGGCCCAGGTCGGGCTTGGGGACCTTCTCGATCTGGTCGCGCTAGGCACGGTGGCCGATTGCGTGCCGCTCGACGCCAACAATCGCATCCTGGTGCGCGAAGGTCTGCGGCGCATGAACGCTGGACGCGCCTGTGCCGGCGTGGAGGCCCTGCTGCTCGTGAGCGGTAAACGAGCCGGGAAAATCTACGCGCAGGATCTCGGTTTTCAGGTGGGCCCCCGGCTGAACGCCGCCGGGCGGCTCTCCGACATGAGCGTGGGTGTGCGGTGTCTGCTCACGGACGACAGAAAAGAGGCCTTGGCGATTGCCCAGGAACTCGACGCCTTGAACCGCGAGCGTCGCGAACGAGAGGCGCAGATGCAGGCCGAGGCCCTGGAGCAGCTTGCGGGCGCGGTGGAGACCGATGCGCTCGAGGCCGGCCTCTGTCTCATGGAACCCCATTGGCATCCGGGGATCGTGGGCATCCTCGCCGGACGCCTGAAGGACAAGTACAAACGGCCAGTGGTTGTTTTCGCGCCGGCGGAGGACGATCTCTTGCGCGGTTCGGGGCGCAGCGTGCCGACCCTCAATCTGCGCGATACCCTGGCGGCGGTCGGCGAGCGTTTCCCTGATCTCATTCTCCAGTTCGGCGGACATGCCGCCGCCGCGGGACTGACCATAAGCCGCGCCGATTACGCTCGATTCGCCCGTGCCTTCGCCGAGGAAGTTGAGCGACGCATCGGACGCGGGCCCTTCGTCGACGGGCGCACGGACGGCGTCCTTACGGCGGCGGAGCTGACGCTTGCGCTTGCGCAGGCGGTGCGTGAGGGCGGACCCTGGGGCAACGGCTTTCCCGAGCCGCTTTTCGAGGGCCAGTTTGAGGTCGTGAGCGCCGCGATCCTGAAAGACGCGCACCTGCGTCTCGCGCTGTCGGTCACAGGCCGCGCTGAGCCCTTGAAGGCGCTGGCGTTCCGCTGCACGGACCTGCCTACGGCAGGCAGCCTCATATCCGCGCGTTATCGGCTGGGGGTGGACGACTTCCAGGCCCGTGAGGTGCTCTGCCTGTATATCGAGGATTGGTCCGCCGTGTTGCAGGACCCGTAACTGGGTTACACTTCTCGGGCGACCACAGGCTCGGACAGGCCGCGCGCCTGCGGTCGCAGCAGCCGCGGGCGCCCCGGGGCGGACGCGAGCGGTGACCTTCAAAGACAGGCTACAATAGGATTTCGCGTGAACATCAAAACCCTTGCCGAATGCGTCGGGAACACGCCGCTGGTCGCCCTGCAGCGCCTGGGCACCGAGCGCGGGAACCGGCTGCTCTTGAAGCTCGAAGGCAATAATCCGGCAGGCTCGGTCAAGGATCGGCCGGCGCTCAATATGATCGAGGCGGCGGAACAGCGCGGGACCATCCATCCGGGCGACACCTTGATCGAGGCGACCAGCGGAAATACCGGCATCGCTCTGGCCATGGCCGCGGCCGTCAAAGGCTATCGCATGATCTTGGTCATGCCGGAAAACATGAGCGTCGAGCGCCAGGGACTCATGCGCGCCTTCGGGGCGCGCCTGATCCTCACTTCGCGGACAGGTAGCATGGAAGGTGCAATCGATACCGCGCGCGCCATGGAGGCGCGCGGCGAGGGGCGCATACTCGATCAGTTTTCGAATCCCGACAATCCCGATGCCCACTACCGCACCACGGGCCCCGAGATCTGGCGCGATACCGAGGGAACCGTTACCCATTTCGTGAGCGCTATGGGGACCACAGGGACCATCATGGGCACATCGCGCTATCTAAAGGAGCGCAACCCGGGGATCGTAATCGTCGGCGTGCAACCAACGGCGGGTTCATCGATTCCTGGCATTCGGCGCTGGCCCGCGGCCTACCTTCCCAAGATCTACGACGCGCAACGCGTCGATCGGGTGATCGACGTCGATCAAAAGGAGGCCGAGGAGATCACGCGGCGTCTGGCGCGCGAAGAGGGGGTCTTTTGCGGGATATCCTCGGGCGGTGCGGTGGCTGCGGCGCTTGCGCTGGCACATGATCTGACAAATGCCACCATAGTCAGCATCGTTTGTGACCGTGGCGATCGCTATCTTTCCACGGGCGTGTTCCCGGCCGCATGAACGTTCTCGTCTTCGACATAGAAACCATCCCGGATGTGGCGGCGGGCCGACGCCTCTATGGCCTGGATCTCTCCGATGAGGACGTGGCGCGCGTGATGATACATAAGCGGCGCGAGGAGTCCGGGCAGGAGTTCCTACGTCACTATCTGCACAAGGTGGTGGCGATCTCGGTGTTGTTGCGCCGTAACGACGAATGTCGCGTGTGGTCGCTCGGCGATCCGCAGTCCTCGGAGGCCGAGATCCTCGGCCGGTTTTTTGAGGGGATTGAGCGCTTTTCACCGACGCTCGTCTCCTGGAATGGGGGCGGATTCGACCTCCCCGTCCTCCAGTATCGCGCGCTTTTGCACAAGATTCCGTGTACTCGATATTGGGAAATGGGCGATGGGGATCCGGCATTCCGTTGGAATAATTATTTGAGTCGCTATCACGCCCGGCATACCGATCTCATGGACGTGCTCTCGGGCTATCAGGCGCGCGCGGTCGCCCGTCTGGACGATATCGCTATATTTCTCGGATTTCCCGGCAAGCAGGGACAAGACGGCGCGCTGGTGTGGGACCGTTATCTGCGCGGCGAGATCGAAGGGATTCGCGCCTATTGCGAGACCGACGTTCTGAACACCTATCTGGTCTTTCTGCGGCTCGAACTCATGCGGGGGCATCTGACGCCCGAGGCACATAAGGCGGAGGAGGTGCGCTTGAAGACCGTCCTGGCCGGTGCCGGCCAGGTCCATCTCGCGGACTTTGTAAGTGTCTGGGAGTCCTGCGGCTCATGAGTGCGCGACGTATGCCGCTTGAGGCGATGTGCGTCATCGCCTCCCTGAACCATGATGGCTGTGGTGTCGGCCATTGCGACGGTAAGGTGGTATTCGTGGACGGGGCGCTGCCAGGCGAAGAGGTACGCTTCCGTTACGTGAACCGCAAGCGCCGCTTCGATACCGGCGTAGCGCAGGAGATTCTGGTGTCCTCGCCGCAGCGCGTGACGCCGCGCTGCGCGCACTTCGGGGTGTGCGGTGGGTGCCGGCTCCAACATCTCGACCCCGTTGCGCAGTTGGCGGCCAAGGAGGGGGTGGTACGTGAGGCCTTCACCCACATCGCCCGCGTGGAGTGCGCGGATTGGGCGGCCCCGGTCGCGGGCCCGATCTTCGGCTATCGCCGCAAGGCGCGGCTCGGGGCGCGGGTCGTGGACAAAAAGGGCGGCCTTCTGGTCGGATTTCGCGAGCGCCGGCACTCCTATATCGCACCCTTGTCGCTCTGTCATACGCTCGATGCGCGCATCGGGCAAAGGCTTATCGATCTGAAGAGGCTCATGGAAGGTCTGTCGTGTCCTGAGGCCCTACCGCAGGTCGAATTCGCCGCCGGTGATGAGGCCGCGGCGCT
Source organism: Acidiferrobacter sp. (assembly GCF_054609335.1). NCBI lineage: Bacteria > Pseudomonadati > Pseudomonadota > Gammaproteobacteria > Acidiferrobacterales > Acidiferrobacteraceae > Acidiferrobacter > Acidiferrobacter sp. The sequence continues at coordinate 51,659 of NZ_JBTRWP010000012.1, forward strand.
CGTGTTTCGCCATCTGCAGGATCTGACCGATGAGGACGTGCGGGCACTCGCGGCCTTTGGGGACGCGCACGGTTTCGCGATGTATGCCCAGGCCGCGGGGCCCGAGTCGGTGCAGTGGGTCGGCGGGCGTCCTGCTCGCTTGAGCTATGCGCTCCCTGCGTTCGACGTCGAGCTTGCCTTTGGCCCGACCGATTTCATACAAGTAAATGGCGAGACCAACAAGGCCATGGTGGCGCAGGCTGTGGATTGGCTCACCTTGAACGGTGAGAGTCGGGTCTTGGATCTCTATTGCGGTCTCGGCAATTTCACCCTCCCGATCGCGCGCCGCGCCGCCTCCGTCTTCGCGGTGGAGGGGGCCGCGACGCTCGTGGACAAAGGACGCATCAACGCCCGTCAAAACGGACTCGACAACATCGAATATGCGACTGCCGACCTGGATGGGACCGTGCTTGCGGACATTCTCGGAGAACGGCGATTTGATGCAGCCCTGCTCGACCCGCCGCGTACGGGGGCTCTGGCGGCTGTGCAGGTGCTGGCCGGGCTCAAGGTCCCGCGGCTCGTGTATGTGTCGTGCAATCCAGCGACCTTGGCGCGCGATGTGCAGTGGCTCGTCCAGTGTGGCGGCTATCGCCTGGCGCGCGCCGGGGTCGTGGACATGTTTCCGCACACGCACCATATTGAAGCGATGGCCTTGCTCACAAGGGAGTCCTAGATGGCTCACATCGAGGTCGACGTCGCGCGTCAGTACCTGCGCCTCTTTGAACGCGAAGGAGCCCGCCCGGTGTGGGAGACGGCGGTGGCGACCGCCAAGAACGGGGTGGGGGAGCGCTATGGGAGTTACCAGACCCCGCGTGGCCTGCACCTCGTGCGCGCCAAGATCGGGGTGGGCGCCCCGCGCGGGGCGGTGTTCGTGGGTCGCAGACCGACCGGCGAGATCTACGGTCCGGCCTTGCGGCAGTTGCACCCGCAAAGGGACTGGGTGCTCACGCGTATCCTGTGGCTGAGCGGGCTTATTATCGGGCAGAATCGGCTAGGGGATGTCGATACCATGCGGCGCTATATCTATATCCACGGGGCGCCCGACGAGGACCCGATGGGCGTGCCCTCTTCGCACGGCTGCGTCAAGATGCGCAATGACGACGTCCTGGAGCTCTTCGAACGGGTGCCAGCCGGCACTCGCGTGCACATCATCGCGTAAGGAGACGCTATGTCCCTAGGTCCGGTCATGATGGATTTGGCGGGAACCCGTCTGTCGCAGGACGAACGCCGACGGCTTGTCCACCCGCTCATCGGCGGGGTCATCCTGTTTTCCCGTAATTACGAGAATCCCGCGCAACTGCGCGCGCTGAACGCTGACATCCGAGCTCTGCGCGACCCGCCGCTCATCATCACGGTCGACCACGAAGGCGGGCGCGTCCAGCGCTTCCGGGACGGGTTCACGAAACTCCCGGCCTGCGGACGGATAGGGGAGGTATATGCTGAGGACCGCGCGGAGGGGCGTAAGGTGGCGCATGCGGCGGGCTATGTCATGGCTGCCGAGTTGCTGGCCCATGGTGTCGACATGAGCTTCGCGCCGGTCTTGGACCTCGGGCGCGGAGTGTGTGACGTGATCGGCGACCGCGCCTTCGCCGAGGACCCACTGGTGGTGGCGGAGCTCGCGCGACAATATGTGCTGGGTATGACGCACGCGGGTATGGCGGCCTGCGGCAAACACTTTCCCGGCCACGGCGGGGTTGTTGGGGATTCGCACAAGGAGCTGCCGGTTGACGATCGGCCGCTCTCGGCGCTGCGATCGGCCGATCTCGTGCCGTTTTCACGGCTCTGCCCGACCGTGCTCGCTGCCGTAATGCCGGCGCACGTGCAGTATCCGCAGGTCGATCGGGAGCCGGCCGGCTTCTCGCGGATCTGGCTGCAGGACGTATTGCGCAAGGGGCAGCGCTTCAGCGGCGTTATCTTCAGTGACGATCTCAGTATGGTCGGGGCCCACGGCGCGGGCGACTTGGGCGCGCGCGCCCACAAGGCGCTCGCGGCTGGCTGTGACATCGTGTTGGCTTGTAATGATCCAGAGGGGCTGGATGGCCTACTCGACAGCCTCGCCGGCTATAGCAACCCCCTCTCGCAGGCGCGTATGACCCGTCTCCATGGCCGCCCCGCATGGAGCGCCGAGGAGCTTTCTTGCAATGTCGACTATCGCGCCGCCCGGGAACTCTTGGCGCGCTGGCATCCGGGCGGCGCATGACCAAGCGTGCGCCACGCGGGGCGCTGGCGGAGGAGTCGGTGCGTGGCGTGTCCCTCTCCCGCTGTCGGCGCTGTCCGCGCCTTGCCGCCTTCCGTGATGAGATCAAGGCGCGCCACCCCGACTATTCTTGTCGGCCGGTGCCTGCGTTCGGCGATCAACGCGCGCGACTGATTATCGTGGGCCTGGCGCCGGGACTGCACGGGGCCAACGCCACGGGCCGCCCGTTTACCGGGGACTACGCGGGTATCCTGCTCTACGAGACCCTGCATCGCCTGGGGCTTGCTAATAAGCGGCAATCGGTGGCGGTCGGGGATGGTCTGGTCCTTGCCGGTTGCCGGATCACCAATGCCGTCAAATGCGTCCCGCCCGCCAATCGGCCAACGGCGGACGAGATCCGAACCTGTGCGCCTTATCTGAACGCAGAGCTTGCCGGCATAGCGGATGGCAGCGTTATCATGGCCTTGGGACGTATCGCCCACGAGGCGGTGTTGCGGGGCTTCGCGGTGCCGCTTGCGCGCCATAAGTTCGCGCACGGCGCACGCCATGTGATCGGTCGCCAAGTGCTTTGGGATTCTTACCACTGCAGCCGCTACAACACCCAGACAAAGCGCCTGACTGAGGAGATGTTCATGGCGGTCATGAGCGCCGCCTTGCGCGAGGTGTCATGAGCGATCATCTACGCGAGCTTGTGCAGGGGCTGGGCGAGCGTCCCGGTGTCTACCGCATGTTAGATGAGAACGGGGTTGTGCTTTATGTCGGCAAGGCCGTAAGCCTGCGCAAGCGCGTGAGCAGCTATCTGCGCCCGGCCAGGGCCCCGCGGATCGCGTCCCTCATGGCGGCGGTGCGTCACATTGAGGTCACAGTCACGCATACCGAGACCGAGGCGTTGCTGCTCGAAAACAACCTCATAAAAACTTTAAGACCACGCTATAACATATTGTTAAGAGATGATAAAAGCTATCCTCTTATCTTTTTGGGCGGGGGCGGAGATTTTCCGCGGCTCGGGTTTCATCGCGGCGCGCGCCGCGAGCCGGGGCGGTATTTCGGACCCTATCCCAGCGCCAACGCGGTGCGGGAAACCTTAAGTCTCCTGCAGCGCGTCTTTCCGGTCCGTCAATGCGACGATACGGTATTCCGCAATCGCACGCGCCCTTGCCTTCAATACCAGATCCATCGGTGTTCGGGCCCCTGCGTCGGGCTCGTGACTAAGGAGACCTATGCGCGCGACGTGGAGCACACCCTTCTTTTTCTTGAAGGGCGTAACAAGACCTTGCTCGGCGATCTGAAACGCCAGATGGCGGAAGCGGCGGAGCGTCTCGATTATGAGCTGGCCGCGCGCCTACGGGACCGTATCAGCCTCTTGAGTTCGGCCCAAGAGCGCCAGTATGTCGATAACGACAAAGGCGATGCCGATGTCCTGGCAGTCGCCGCCGAGGGCGGCGTGCTCGCCGTCACGATCCTGCTGATACGCGGTGGCCGCCAGCTTGGTAGCAAGACGCTCTTTCCGCGCCTGCCCGAGGCTATGCCCGTCGAGGAGGCCTTGGCGGCCCTTCTGCCCCAGTATTATCTCGGACACTCGCCGCCTGCGCGTATCTATCTCGAGATTTCCATCCCGGGGCGCGACATACTGGCCGAGGCCTTGCGCGCTGATTCAGGGCATGCGGTGACGATCGCCGTCCCATCGCGCGGGATCCCGCGTCAGTGGGTGGCGCTTGCGCGGACCAATGCGGCCGACGCCCTGCGCCGCAGGCTCGCGGAACGGGCAAGCCATGGCGCGCGTTGGCAGGCGATGACGACCGCCCTCGGGCTTCTCGGCGCGACTCGGGTAGAATGTTTCGACATCAGTCATACCCAGGGAGAGCTGCCCGTGGCGTCGTGCGTGGTTTTCGGGCCGGAAGGGCCGATCAAGAGCGATTATCGCCGGTTTCACATCGAAGGCGTAGCTGCGGGCGACGACTATGCGGCGATCGGCCAGGCAGTCCTGCGTCGCTACGCCAAGGCCCCGTTGCCCGACCTCGTATTGATCGACGGTGGGGCCGGGCAAGTGGCGCGCGCGCAGGAGGCTTTACAGAGCCTGGGGCGGCTAGGACGTGTCCTGGGTATCGCAAAAGGCCCGGATCGCCGATTCGGGGACGAGGAATTCTACGAGCCGGAGCGCCCGCGCCCCTTTACGCTCGGCGACGCGCCCGAGGCTTTGCTGCTTTTGGCCTCGGTGCGGGATGAGGCGCACCGGTTCGCCATAACTGGCCACCGTGGACGGCGCGGTAAGGCGCGGCTCACGTCCGAACTCGACACAATCCCGGGAGTGGGCCCCAAGCGCCGCCAGACTTTGGTCAGGGCTCTGGGCGGTGCCCGCTTCGTGGCGCAGGCTGAACTTGCCGACCTGGAGCGGCTGCCCGGGATCAGTAAGGAACTCGCGCGGCGTATCTATGACATCTTTCATCCCAAAGGCGAGCCGTGCCCATAAACGCCCCCAACATCCTGACGCTCCTTAGGATAGGACTCATACCGGTCTTTGTGCTGGTGTATTTTTTGTCGGTCCCATGGGCGAATGCCGCGACTGCCGGATTCTTTTTGTTGGCGGCCCTTACCGACTGGTTAGATGGCTACCTTGCGAGGCGCTGGAATCAGTCGTCGGCGTTCGGGGCCTTTCTCGACCCCGTGGCGGACAAGCTCATGGTGGCCGCCGCTTTGATCATGATCGTGGCGAACCCGGCCCACCATCCTGCGCTGTTTAGTGCGCCACTCTTCTCGGTCGTGGTGCTCGTCATTATCGGCCGCGAGATCGCGGTGTCGGCACTGCGCGAATGGATGGCCGAGATCGGGAAGCGCAAGAGTGTGGCCGTGTCTTTGGTTGGCAAATTCAAGACGGGGGTACAGATGGCGGCCATCTTGCTTTTACTCTACGAGCGACCCGTCCTCGGTCTCTCGGCGTTCCGGGCAGGCGAACTTCTTCTCTATGTGGCAGCCCTTCTTACGCTTTGGTCGATGGGTGTCTACATGAAGGCAGCGTGGCCGGAACTCACGAAGGAGGAGGGCGGGGATCGCTAAAGAGGACGGGTTTTCCGCTCGCACACCGCCTACGGTCAGAGCCTCGGAGCGTGGTGTCGCCGGTCTGTCGGCCCAGCGGGGCCCCGGTAGCTCGCCTCGTCGCCGTGATTGACGTCGGCGCGCGGCGTAGTCTCCGCAGAGTCGGTCGTGCGGCGCCGGAGACCCAGGGCCGTTCTTACCCGGTCGCCGACCGTGCGCCTCTCTTCAAAAGGGGTAATGGACGGCACACTGGCTTCACCCGGGTCTCTGGCCGTATGGCAGCCGCATCGGTCCCGGTTTGGAAGTAGGTAGGGGAAAAAGGCGGGAAGGATGCCGAGCCCTCCCGCCAATGAACACCAGATAGGTCTGGTGAGGAGTTTTACCCTAGAACATGTAGAGCGCGCTCGCCGCGACCTGGGTGAATGGGCCGGCTGTGTATTCGTAGCCGCTTTTACCAATACCGTCGTACTGATCGTATTCCAGGCGTAGGGCGAAATGCTTGGTGAGGTTGACTGCGCCGCCGGCTCCAAACATGATGTTGATGGCAGTCGTCGTGCGCGAATTGTAGCTGTACTCGGTCGCCTTATCCATGGAAGCTGCAAAGCCGAATTTTCCAAAGGCCGAGAACATGGGAGTGATGGGCCACGTGCCGACAGCCGCCACCGAAGCCGCGCCGATCGTGTCAGTTTCAGTATAGCCGCCCCAAGGCGCCGTCCGCGTCAGCGAATAAGAGCCGAAGTTGATGTATTCCAGCTCCGCCGCCACATACCTATTGAACTGGTAGCCAGCAAACACGTTGAACGCAAGCCGACTCTTAGTGTACGTCCCGTTGGTATACAGACCGGCATAGGCCTGCGCGTTGGTAGTTGCATCGACGCTGGAGCCTATACCAGCTCCGACCCCTAAATATCCCCCGCTCGCATAGACTGGCATGATCGCGCAAGCTAAGCTTGCGCACAAAACCCCTGTTACCATACGCATGGACATCCTCCCGTTTTATTTTTTGTACAATGGTTGACATATGCTTTGTTATGGATTGTTTATGGGCATGAGTATGCCGTATGGACAACACTGCTCAATCCCTCGAAAGTAGGGATTTAGCGTCTACCGCTCGGAGAGGGTGAAGGCGGCATTAGGGGTATATTTTGTTTATCTTGAAGCTGGCGTTCAGGTACCGCAAGCAGGGTAAATCTGCCGGTGGCATCCCATCGCGTGAGGAGACCGTGCGAGGTCGCCGCCATACGGCCTCGCGCGGGATCCAGGATCACGAACAGATGCCGGGCGGGGTCGTAACCTACGATCACCACGTAATGGCCCACGGGCGCCTTGTTATGCCGGAACATGACGATGAGAGGCCGGCCACGATCGATGTGGTGGTCGATGCCAGTGACCCCGTGGCCTGGCGTTCCGCTAAAGATCGCGACGAAGTATCCGGCGTGTCGCAGCGCATGGGCGAGCACCGCCCCCGTGAGCCCGCCGGTTGTGTGCGCTTGGTTGGCCAGGGCCCTCTCGGCGCGCATCCCGATCGGGAGGTGATAATACGAGGTGATCATGGCGGCCGCGGCGAGGCCGCAGTCGTTCTCCGAGCGCTGCTTGTGAAACGGGACATTGAGCACGACCGCCGCTTGCGACAGACCCCGCGGGGGGCCAAGGAGGCGGCTGAGTGGTGCACACCCGGAGAGCGCTGCGGCGGCCGCTATGACGACACGAACGGTGATGCCTGTAAGGCAGACCTGGGTCGATCGGGTGCGCGTGACAGGTGTACCTGGGGGCTGGTGCGCGGGGCGGGCGTGAGGAGGGTCTAGGCCTTGTGCGGCCGATGCTCCTCGACGCCACCCCCGTGGCCATAGGCCCCCGTGAGCGGCTGGCGTACCCAAGAACTGGCCCGTCAGGCCTTCTTCGGCAACGAATAGTAGTCGTTTGCCCCTAGAAGCATGCCAGTCGCTGCGCCACCGACAGTCCACATGGTCCAGTAGAGGGGGTAGCTCGGTCCTGCCGCAAAATAGCCGATCGCCCAGCCCGCAGCTCCGAACATCAGCCCGTCCGCCACCATTTCTCCACCAAGCGTGTAGGTATGGCAATACGTCATACCGTGGTGGACCATGCACTGAGTTCGCGAGCCGGCGATCTCTCTCTCGAGTCCCGGAACCTGCGTGGAGGCCGCGGTCAAAAGCCGCTGCTCGGCTTTCGTGAGCGGCACGGCTGCCTGTAGGTCACGGCCCGCGACCGTATTACCCTGCATGGCCGCGAAGCGCGCGAACGCCATGGGCGCCACTCCGGCCAGCCCGAAGACCCCCAAGAGTGCGAGCGTTTTTGTTTTCATAATGACCCCCCTTATGTTGAAGTTGTTCAGAATTTCCGCAATGACATCTTTTCGTTTTTATCCTTCATTTAAGTATTGCCAAAGACCGTTTTGCAGCCATCCCTCAAAAGTGGGGATTTTGGGGGGAGTTTGCGCCCGCACATGTCGTGACAGGGCCTGCGAGAGAGGGCGTGCGTTATGATCGCAGCGCGAGTCAAAGGGGCGGCAAAACGCGACGCGGTCCAGTGGGGCGGGGAATGCCGTGGGGGTCTTTAGCTCCCGCGCGGCGCTTTGCGGTTAAGCGCTGCCAAGCGGCGAAGCCGTTCCGTCGGGTCGGTGGTGCGTGTTATCGCCGGCTGCGCTAGGCGCGTGCGGCTTGGGACAGTCCAAGGATCTTATTGGCCAGCTCACTTCGACGTCGGATAAGCATCTTGCCGAAGATGTTTTTCAAGTGGTCTTTGACGGTCAGTTCGCTTATGAAAAGCCGTAGGGCGATGTCGCGGTTCGAGAGACCTTGAATCACCAGTCCCGCAACCTCTCTTTCGCGAACGCTGAGGCCGAATACGGTGAGCTTCGCGCTCAGCACATCCCGCGGGTTCTCGGGGTCGAGTATGATGAAACGCCCCTTGATCTTGCCGCCGACCGGTAGGGTGCGAACGCGATAACGGTCGATCCCATTGTGAAAATGCGCAGCCTCCGATCGGAATCCCGGGTCTGGTATACGCGTAACCGACCGGCCCCCCAAGGCGTTGCGTGCCATATCGTTCATGTACCGCGGATGTCCGCGTTCATCGACCAAAATAGCGCCACGGGTCTCGCTAAAGAGTGTCTCCTTGCCCAGGAGCTGGCGACTGTGCAGGAATCGCGCGATCAACGGAAACAGGGCATCGACAAAGGCCTTGTCGCGATTGGTGAAATTGTGGTCGTGCCGCTGACGATGGAGGGCGAGTATGCCGAGGCGGTCGCCCTGAACCTGCAGGGTCCCGCCGAGGACGTAAAAGACAGATGCAAGTGGCATCAAGAAATCGCACGCGAATTCAGTTCGGTCCAGGTCGGGATCAAGGTCGGTGTTGCGCGCCGTCTCGTTGACCCGGTTCTGGAGCCAGCCGCTCATGCTGTAGGGGTCGAGCGGCGCGTAGTGCGTGAGATAGGCGAGCATCGCCTCTTCGTTATTGTCATAGATCTCATAGTTTCCGAAGAGAAGGGCATTCGTGCGGGGATCGATGGGAATGAAAATTGCGCTATAGATGCCGACGAATTTGCGTAACTGGCCACATAAGGCGCGGAACATGGAGCTATGATCCGACGCGGAATAGATCACATCTATCGTCTGCAGGACCTCGCGATAGTCACGCTCCGACAATACCCTGACAGTGCCCGACATTGCCTTATCGACCCTAGCCTGTGTGCCGTTACCATCCCTGTGGCAGCGCGGCCCGAAAGACCAAGAAGCGCCTTGGCGCCCTTATACTCTCCCACCGAAAAATGGGAAGGTCAAGTGGGCGTCAAATTTCCGAAGGCGGATCAGTAGCGTGGTCGTAGGGGCGGTTACCCGCCTATGGGAGGCAGGCTATCCGACCTGCGGATCGTAGCGCGAGACAGCGAGCGGTCGGCCGGCGATAGGACGGAGCAGAAATCCGCGTTCCCGGTCGGCCTGGATGGAGAGAGGCTTTTTCACAAGACGCAAGTTCTTGCCATCCGTCGATCCTGCGCCACCCGCTCGCTTCAGCCTTTTTGCCCTGATACCGGGAACGGTATCGCCCCCCGGGGCCTTGCGCCCTATCGGTTGCGCGGGTTATGCCCGTCAAGATGCCCGCAGGAGCGCAGGTAGGCGGCTCAATTGATGCACGATGACAAAGCGCCCGCCGCCTTTCGCTACCTGTGCATCCCACGTGCGCATCCGCGCGAGATAGCGTGCCGGGTTCATGTTTTCGCCGCGGGATTTTATGACATTGACCGCGAACACCGAGACCCCATTCAGGGGCAGGCGCACATGTCGCACGGCGCCCGGCGGAAGGTCTTGACGCATGTCGGAGACGACAATGATCTCTTTGCGTGCCGCAGGGGTGCCTCGCAGGAAATGCGCCGCCTCGAGGAGCGCGCCGCTGATGTCGGTGTAGGGCGTGCCGCGGCGCGTCGCCATGGCCTTCACGAAGGCCGATATGCGGGCCGCCATCGCCTGTTTTTCGGCATCGGCCTGGGCTGGGCGGCGGGATAGAGTCACCGCGGCCACTCGATCCTTGTTCGTGAAACTGAGGCTCGTGATGCGAGCCACTGCGATGGTGTCGCCTGGCTCCAAGGTCCCCAGGAGGTAACGGATGATGCGTGCAGCCTTCGGGACCGCCTGGATATAGGATCCCGAGGTGTCGACTAGCACGTAAACGGCGCGACCATGGGGGCCCGCCGCACATCCCGACAGGAACAAGGCCAGAAGCAGGGGCGGCAAGAGGTACTTCATCCGCGCGACTCCGGGTGCGCAAGAGTTTCCGTGCGCTGGCGCTCCAGGGCAGCGTGCCACGTACTCTCGATCGCGAGCGGCAAAAAGATGACGATGTCATAGAGGGCGTTTACGGCGACACCCAGGTAGCGCACAAGGCGCCCGGCCACATGCAGCGCAAGACTTCCAAGATGCAACAGACCCACCAGCGCCATGCCACCCACGGTACGCGCGGAATAGATGAAGGACTCGAGCGGGATCGCGACGAAGGCCAAAGCGAAGGGTAGGATGAAACCTAGTACCATCTGGCCCGCGGTGGGTATCCATGAATTGATAGACAGGACGCTTATCTGGGCGTGGGCCGTGAGCGACGCCGCAAGGGCCTCATTATCGACCGCAAGCTGTTCGCGCAGGAGCGCAAGCGCCGCCTCTATACCGGCCATGATGAGAAGGAGGCTGAGCGCCGCGACCATGAATCGTCGCCGCATGCGTTCATGCATGTGCGCGATGCGGGGAAAAAGGTGCGTGATGCGCAAAGACTCCATGAAGAAAAGCCCCATGGTCGCCTCAATCAGAATGATCACGAGCGCGGCCACGTCGGCAGTCCGGAAACTGCCGATATAACTTCCCCCGCCCACCATCTCCGACATCGGCAAAGCAATCAGATGGAAATTGATCACAGTTCCGCCGAGCGCGACACAAAGGACGAAGAGTGACACGAATAGCTGTACGAAGGCCGACGACGATAGCGTGCTCTGGATGGTATCCGTTTTCTTGACTATCTGCTCGTATCGGTCCATGTAAGCATCGATGGCGCCAGCGCGCTCTGTGAGGTGCGCGAGGCGCTTATCGACGGATTTGAGCGTGGTGTCGACCGAACGCCAGAAGGGGAGTGTTTGGGACAGCTTTTTATGGCGTTCCAAGACTGCGTTGCGGTATTCGCCAAGCGCGCGTTCCTGGCCCTTTGCGACTGTGGATTTCAGGCTCTCAATGACCTCTTCCACGACGCGATCCGGACCTGGTTTCATCTTGAGGAGTGGCGTCACCGCGCGCACCCATTCCGGAGGCACGGGAGGGATTTCGCGCGACTGCTGGTAGTCCTCTTCGATGACGGTGATCTCGTCCAAGAGTTTACGCTGAAGGACGGGGAAACCCTGCAGATCTCGTTTCAGGACGGCGTCTACGCGCTCAAATTCGCGTTCTATACGCTGGCCTACATCTTCCTTCCCTTGGGCCATAAGGACGATCCTGTTCCGTTCTCGGAGCTCGGCCGCGGCTTTGCGCAGAGCCCGACTTCCAAGACGAAAGGGGCGGCTTAAGGCGCGAGTCGACAGCGTTACCGCGGCCTCTACGGGTCCACGCGCCAGATAAAGACAGACGAGCATGAGGACGGCGGCGCCACTTGTCATCCACGGATGCAGGTTCCCGTAATGGGATACGATAGACATTGGGTCTCCCTCGCGCTTAAGAGGCGGGCTCTTGTAATTCCCCCTTTATAGATGGTCAAGAGCAGGCTCGACCATAGCGGCCTGACAAAGTCGCTGTCCCGGAAGATATACGGAACATTGATATTGGAGATCCTAGACGAATGCAGTGATATAAAAGTCTGAAATATAATCATATTGCGGTCGGATGGCGCAGATGGACACCTAGCTGTCTTCTCGCAAGCCGCAATAGCCGTTCTTCGGGCGCGTTATGGCTCATGAGGGCGCCGTTTTCGGGCCCCCTCCACCCACATAAGTTGTGGTTTTCCAAAAGACGCAGGGCTCGAAGCGAAGTAAAAGAACGATGGCGCTATAGGTGTAACGATGGAAGGGGCGGTTCGTGGCCAAGTCGTCTCTGCCAGAGTGCGCGCCAGAGTGACAGGAGCCTGAGGAGCGTGAGTAGGCGACAGCAAGGGTCGCGTGGGCCTTGAGGTTATGAGGGGAAAGGGGGAACCTCGGTTGCCTGCCGCGGCCTCTCTGAATGAGGCGGCGCATCCTGGGGTGGGGCGCGACATAGGTCGGAGGCGCACGGCCTCGGCAGAGGCCGCGGCCTTGCCTACACTTCATGGTTAAGGGCGATGGGTATTCGTTGCCAATCACATGTGTTGCTGTAACCGAGAGAGGCTGAGCGCAGAGACGCATCGATGGGAGCCCCGGCGCAGGGTCCCAGGATCGACTTCATTAGCTCAGCAGACAGACGCTTTAAAGGGAAGATAGTGCGATGCTCTCTATGTGGTGGTCGCACGCGAATCGAAGGAGGTTATCGTGACGCTTGCGGCCGAAAAAAAGACAGAGTTGAAAATAAAGGATAAGAAGAAATCAGCGCTTACGGCGGATGAAATGAGGGACATCAATGATTACTGGGCCGCCGCCAACTATCTCTGCGTAGGCATGTTGTATCTGCGAGATAATCCCCTGTTGCGTGCGCCACTGCAGGCCCAACATATTAAGCGCCGATTGCTTGGCCACTGGGGGTCCGATCCTGGGCAGAATTTCGTGTGGGTGCATCTTAATCGGTTGATCCGCGATCGTGACTTGAACGTCGCCTACATCAGCGGCCCGGGGCACGGCGCGCCGGCGACTTTGGCAAACGCCTATTTGGAAGAAACGTACACCGATGTGTATCCGGACCGCAGTCTGGACGAGCAGGGCATGACGCGCTTTTTTAGGCTTTTTTCCCATCCGGGCGGCGTGGGCAGCCATTGCACGCCAGAGACGCCGGGATCGATCCATGAAGGCGGCGAACTCGGCTATAGCCTGTCACACGCCTTTGGCGCTGTCTTTGACAACCCCGATCTGCTAGTGGTCCCCATGATAGGTGATGGCGAGGCGGAGACCGGCGCTATGGCCACATCGTGGCATAGCAACAAGTTCCTCAATTCGGGACGGGATGGCGCGGTTTTGCCAATATTGCATCTTAATGGCTACAAGATCGCCAACCCCACCATTCTTGCGAGAATCTCCACGGAGGAGCTGCTGGATCTATTCCGCGGTTACGGATACACGCCTTACCTTGTCGAGGGCAGTGATCCCGTAGCCATGCATCAGGTGATGGCACAGACGCTTGATGCCTGCGTAGACACGATTCATGCGGTTCAAGCGCAGGCACGCGCCGGGGGGCCGCTTACGCGACCCCGCTGGCCGATGATTATCTTGCGTACTCCCAAGGGCTGGACTGCGCCTAAGGATCTTGACGGCCACAAGATCGAGGGCTTCTGGCGCGCACACCAAGTGCCCATCCTGGACGTCGCCAATAATCCGCAGCACCTTGCCGTTCTCGAGACGTGGATGAGGAGCTATAAGCCCCAAGACCTATTTGATGCGCAAGGGCGGCTGGTGCCGCGGCTGCGAGCGCTAGCACCCCGGGGCACCCGCCGCATTAGCGCTAATCCGCATGCGAACGGTGGTCTTTTACGCATACCATTGAGTCTTCCCAATGTACGGGGATATGCCGTGCCGGTTACTGATCCGGGCCACGTCCAGCTCGAGAGCACCTATGTGCTCGGGCAATTTCTCCGCGACGTGATGCGCGACAATCGCGGGCGGTTTCGGGTCTTCAGTCCAGACGAGAATGCCTCGAATCGTCTGCAGGCCATTTATGAGGTCTCGAAGAAGGTGTGGATGGCCGACACGCTGCCCGAAGATTCCGATGGCGGCGAGTTGTCTCCCGACGGGTATGTGATGGAGATGCTAAGCGAGCACACGCTGGAGGGCTGGCTCGAAGGCTATTTGCTCACCGGGCGCCATGGTTTTTTCAGTACCTACGAGGCTTTCGCGCATATCATCGATTCGATGGTCAACCAGCATGCCAAGTGGTTAGAGAAGTGTAAGACCGAGGTACACTGGCGCGCCCCCGTGTCATCTCTCAATATCCTTCTCAGTTCAACGGTATGGCGCCAAGATCACAATGGCTTTACACACCAGGATCCTGGCTTTCTCGATGTCATCACCAATAAACAGGCGATCGTAACGCGCATCTATTTGCCGCCCGACGCCAACTGCCTTCTGCATGTGGTTCGCGAGTGCCTGGAGAGCACGGACTACGTCAACGTTGTTGTTGCTGATAAAGAGCCCCACCTGCAGTTTCTCGATATAGATGCGGCGGCCCTTCACTGTGCCAAAGGTATCGGCATATGGCCGTGGGCATCGACTGATGCTGGGGGAGAGCCGGATGTAGTGATTGCAAGCGCTGGGGACGTCGTTACTGCCGAAGCGCTGGGCGCCACGGCGATTCTTCGCGGGGCGTTTCCAGATCTGCGCATTCGCTTTGTCAACGTGGTGGACCTCTTTAAACTGCAACCCAACACCGAGCATGAGCATGGCCTTTCCGATCGGGATTTCGATAGCCTGTTTACACGTGATAAGCCGGTGATATTTAATTTTCATGGCTACCCGCAACTGATTCACAAGCTCACCTACCGGCGAATCAACGAGGTTAACATTCACGTTCGCGGCTATAAGGAGAAAGGTAGTATCAACACGCCTATGCAACTCGCGATTAACAACCAAGTGGACCGGTTCAACCTTGTTATCGATGTGATCGATCGGGTGCCGCGGCTCATAGCGGCGGGCGCGCACGTGAAGGAGCGCATGAAAGATCATATCCTCGAACATCTCCAATACGCGATGGACGAAGGTGTAGATAGAGCTGAGACCGCGAACTGGACATGGCCTTTCTAGGGCGTCAAGGCGATTGTGCTTAAAAATCCTGCAGGAGCTGGTGGCTGTGGCGGGCGATCATGAGGTCTTCATGCGTCGAGATGACGCCTACTGTGACTGGGCTGCCGGGCGCGGAGATTGTACGCGCGTTGCGGATATTGGCGTCGGCATCGAGAAGCATGCCAAGATGCGTCAGCCCTTCTATAATGGCGGCACGTACCGGTGCCGCGTGCTCGCCGATACCACCAGTAAAGATTAGGGTATCGACGCCGTCCATAGCTGCCGTCAGGGCGCCAATCGTCTTACGTGCCTGATAGCAGAACATGTCGACCGCCTGGCTAGCGTGGGGATTTGTGGGGCGCTCTTGGAGCAGGGTCTGCATGTCGGCAATCCCGTCGGATACGCCGCATAAACCTGCGTGGTGGTTGATAAGGTCCTCGATGGTCTTGGGCGTGTGGCCCATGTGGGCAAGGAGATAGAACAGGACGCCAGGATCGAGGTCGCCGCTGCGGGTGCCCATCATGAAACCACCGGCGGGCGTCAGCCCCATTGTTGTGTCGACGGGCCTCCCGCCGACCACAGCCGCCATACTCGCACCGTTGCCCAGGTGAGCGATGATGACTCGTCCCTTTTGGGCGGAGGGCGGCAAGACGCTCATGATGTATTCATAGGACAAACCATGGAAACCGTATTTGCGCACCCCTTCGTCCCATAGATAGCGCGGTAGCGCAAGCCGCGCGGCAACCTCCGGAAGGGCAGCATGGAAGGCCGTGTCCATGCAGGCGATTTGGAGCAGCTGCGGGTAGTGGTGGTCGACGGACTCTATGGCATCGATGGCGGCAGGGATGTGCAGTGGCGCAAACGGAATGGCCTCGCGCAGATCATGCAGAAACTGTGGATCAATACGCGCATGTCGAAGGTGAAGGGGTCCTCCGGAGACCAGCCGGTGACCGACCGCCTGCGGTGTCTCGATCCGATACGAGGCGAGCAGCTCGAACATGGCGCCGATAGCAGCGTGGTGATCTAAGGCCTTGTCGGTCTGTGTGCGTACGGTCTCCGCGCCCATCTGGAAGTCAATATGACACTCAGGCCCACCGAGGTTTTCCACTGCGCCGCGAGCAAGAACTTCTTCCCTTGGATTGTCCATGACATAGAGCGCAAACTTCAGAGACGAGGATCCGCTGTTGATGCAGAGGATCAAAGCCGGTGTGGGCATAGCTATGGCTCCCGTCTAAGTGTGTGCCGAGGCGC
>NZ_JBTRWP010000013.1:0-26247 GCF_054609335.1 Acidiferrobacter sp.
TCACCCCAGGCGAAGACATTCACGCGGGCGGGAGGCACGTTGCGCCATATGGTGTGGGAGTGCAGGCAGGTGATTTGCTGCGCCCAGTCGATGGCGCGACATCGTAGGCTGTAGGTAAACTGAATGAACGTGGCGCCCTTGGGCAGGATGGCGTCCAGGGCCGAACCGATCTGATCCACGGTACTTTTGGGCAGGGACTTCAAGGGGAGGCTCGATACCACGGTCGACACACGCTGCGCGCGCCATCCCAGCAGGTTCGCAAGGTCCGCCGCATCGCCCTCCAGGATGGTCACATCAGGGAACCGTTCCCGCAGGTGGGCGGCGAGCAAGGCCGATTTCTCGACGACTATGAGCCGTTCCGGTGCAACCCCGTGGGCCAGCAGCGAGGCGGTCACGACACCGGTGCCCGCGCCGAGCTCGACGATAAAGCCCTTGGAGGCGGCAACGGCCTGGGAGGCCATATAGTCGGCCAGATGCCTGGAACTGGGGCAGGCGGCGCCGACCGCCTGCGGGCCGGAGCAGATAGCGCGGGCAAAGAGCCGCAGGTCGGCTGGAAATAACGCCTCACCGATGCGTTTAAACACGCCTTTCCGCCACGATTTCTGGTCTGCCGGGCTCCCCAACTTCCCGCAGTCGCTTGCTATCCGGTGCATGAATTCCCCCGTTCGTTCGCCCCCGAGGAGCCGGGCACGACGTGGACCTTATGGATCAAGGATATCGCATGAGGCTGTAATTGCAACGCTCATACGACGGTCGTGCCGGAAGGAGGCTTCGACCGAGTCTAGGGGAGTACCGCGCGCAGCCGCTTTTTGTGGCGATAGATGGCGCTTTCGAGGGCATGTCGTAATTGCAGTGCGACGCCAGTGTCCCCCTCCACGCACAGTCTCCGATCGAAGAACAGTGCGTCGGCGTCCTCGGTTTGCAGGAGCAGGGCCAGAAACGACCGTACATCGCCCCGGATGCACGTTTTCCAAGGGTTGGGCGGGGCCGGCCACAGGCGCCCACCACGGATCACAAAGCCCAAAGCAAGATGCGGATTGCTTATCTCCAGGCATATGCGGGTGCCCGACAAGCCCGCCAGGGACTGGTCCGAGACGAGCAGGGCGTTGGCCATGAGTGCCCCGCCCAAGGCGATTGCCGGTGGCGGGACGAGCCTGACCCCGAGATCAATAGCGCGGGGTGCGGCGTACGAAACGATATCGGATAGGCGCGACATGGCGTCATTGTTCGTCGTTTCGCCCCCCCTTGGGTTGACGCGCGTCAAAGGTATTGCGTTGGATCAAGGGGTCGCGCGGGACGCCGTCGTATGCTTCTGCCACGATGTTTGCCGACATGCGCCAATTCCTTGGGCACCTCGAGCGCCACAAGCTTCTTGCGCGCGTTAGGGCGCCTGTGAGCGCGCACCTGGAAATCACTGAGATCTGTCGGCGCGCGATCATGGTGCAGGGCCCGGCATTACTGTTTGAGTCGGTCGATGGCGGCAAGATGCCGGTGATTGGCAACCTCTTCGGGACCCGGGATCGTGTCTTGCAGGCCATGGGCCTCGAGGACAGCGCCGCTCTGCGCTCCCTGGGGGAGTTGCTCGGGCGTATCAAGGAGCCGCGCTGGCCCCGTGATGCGCACGAAGCCGCCGGTCACCTTCCCATCATCGGCCGCTTGTGGGCGGCCCGCACCCGCATCGTGCGCGAGGGCGCGCCGGTCCACGAGTGCGTCCAGGAGGGCGCCGCCGTCGACCTCGAGACCCTGCCGATATCGCATTGTTGGCCCGAGGACGCGGGGCGCCTGCTTACCTTCGGTCTCGTGATCACCCGGCCGGGCGACGGCGGGCGACACAACGTCGCGATCTATCGCCAACAGCTTATCGGTCGCAATCGTCTCATCATGCGGTGGCTCGCGCACCGCGGCGGGGCCGGTGACTACGCCCGATTTCGCGAACTGCACCCGACCGAGCCGTTTCCGGTGGCAGTCGCCATAGGCGCCGATCCGGCCCTGACCCTGGCGGCGGTTGCGCCCATCCCCGACACCTTGTCTGAATACCAGTTTGCCGGGCTTTTGCGCGGCACCCGTACCGAGCTCACGCAGGCTGGCAACGGGCTCCTGGTGCCGGCCCGCGCCGAGATCGTGCTCGAGGGTGTCATCGCCCCCGAGGATACCGCCCTCGAGGGACCATTCGGGGACCACACCGGTTACTACAACGCCCAAGACCGATTTCCGGTGATGACAGTCACGCGCGTCACGCATCGCCACGCCCCGCTCTACCAGACGACCTATATGGGGCGCGCGCCCCATGACGAACCGTCGGTGCTGGCAAGCGCCCTGAACGAGGTATTTGTACCCCTGCTCCAGCAGCAGTTTCCCGAGATCACCGATTTCTATCTGCCCCCCGAGGCGTGTTCCTACCGGATCGCGGTTGTCAGTATTCGCAAGCGCTATCCGGGCCATGCCCGGCGCATCATGATGGGGGTCTGGTCATATCTGCGCCAGTTCACCTACACCAAGTTCGTGATCGTGACGGATGATGACATCGATATCCGCAACTGGTCCGAGGTGATATGGGCGCTCGTGACCCGAGCCGACCCGGCGCGCGATAGCGTCCTATTGACGGACACGCCGATCGATTACCTGGATTTCGCAAGCCCCGTGGCCGGTCTGGGGGGCAAGATGGGGCTGGATGCCACCCTGAAAAGCCCGCCCGAGGTGACCCGGCCGCCCGGGCGGCCCATACGTCCCGATGCCCACACGCAGGCCGCGGTCGCGCACATTTGCGAGGGCCTCGGCCTCTGAGCGCATTGATGAATGTCAAGGCACGCCCGGGGTTGGAAGGGGTACTTTCGTGTTTTAGGGTTATCTTATGAATGTCGACTTTGACGCATCCCTCATCGCCCGTTATGGTGAGTCGGCGCCGCGCTACACGTCTTACCCCCCGGCCACGCAATTCCATGGCCAGTTCGGGGCTGAGGACCTGAGCCGGGCGCTTGCGGGCCGACCCGCGGGGCAGGCTTGGTCGCTCTACGTCCATGTCCCCTTTTGCGAATCCGTGTGTTATTACTGCGCCTGCAACAAGACCGTCACCAAGCACCATGAGCGCGCCGAGCCCTATGTGACGCGTGTGGCCAGGGAACTTCAGCTGCTGTCGCCCGCGATCGGCGCGCGGCCCCCGTTGGATCAACTCCACTGGGGTGGTGGCACGCCGACCTTTCTTAGTCACGACGAGATGCGCGTTCTCATGTGCGCCATCGCCGAGCGCTTCGCCTTGCGCCCCGATGACACCGGCGAGTATTCGATTGAGATCGATCCCCGTCACGCGCCAGACGCGACCTTGGCGCTCCTTAGGACGCTCGGCTTCAATCGCCTGAGCCTTGGCGTTCAGGACTTTGACCCCGCCGTCCAGCGCGCCATCAACCGCGAGCAGTCCTTCGCGCTCGTGCGTCATGTCGCGCAGACCGCACGTTCGCTTGGGTTCCGTTCGTTGAGCGTCGACCTGATCTATGGCCTCCCGCGGCAGACCCGCGACAGCTTTGCCCGCACCCTCGAGCGCCTGCTCGAGATCTCGCCGGATCGGGTGTCCTTATTCAATTACGCGCATCTTCCGCAGCGTTTCAAGCCTCAGCGGCGCATAGACGCATCGGCGATCCCGGACGGCTTGACCAAAATGGCGATCTTAAGTGGGACGGTCGAGGCGCTGATGGCCGCGGGCTACGTCTACATTGGTCTGGATCATTTCGCCAAGGCCGATGACGAGCTCTCGCGCGCGCAGCGCGAGCGGACGCTGGCGCGCAATTTCCAGGGGTATTCGACACGCGGACATCTCGACGTGCTGGGCGTAGGGGCCTCCGCGGTCAGCCGCATAGGGGACGTCTACAGCCAAAACGCCTGGGACCTGAAGGAGTACGAGGACCTCGTGGATCAAGGGAAGCTGCCAGTCCGCCGTGGGTTTGAGTTGAGCGCCGACGACGCCTTGCGCCGCGAGGTGATCAACGACCTCTTGTGCCATATGGAGTGTGATGTGGCGGCCCTCGAGGCCCGGCATGCCCTGCGGTTCGCGACCTACTTCTCGTCTGAATTGGCGCACCTCGAGTCCTTCGTCCAAGACGGGCTTGTGGAGGTGAATGACCAAAAGATCGTCGTGACCCCGCGTGGCCAGATGTTGGTCCGCGCCATCTGTGCAGTGTTCGATCGCTATTTACCGGTCGTCGATCGGCGTCTCTTTTCGCGCGTCGTCTAGGAGAGTCTCATGTCGTACCCGCTGCGCCGCCTGGCCTTGATCCTGGCCCTATTGCCCGCTGTCGCCTCTGCCAAAATGCTGACCGGGCGTCAGGTCTTCGACCAGACCTGTCACGTCTGCCACGCCCGCGGTGTGGCGGGCGCGCCCCAGGTCGGTGACCGCTCGGCGTGGCGCAAGCATCTCGATAAGGGGCTCAAGGTTCTCTACGCCCATGCGATTCGAGGCTATTACGGCTACAGCTTCATGCCGCCCAAGGGCGGTAATGAGTCTTTGACGGATAGCGAGGTACGCGCCGCCGTCCGCTACATGGTAGCTACGGTGAGCACGAAAGCGCCGCGGGCCCTTGATCCGCGTCAATGAACCACCGGGCCGTCGGCCTAAGCTCGGACTCATGACATCCATCATCGCGTCGCATCTACCGAAGCTGAACCTCAGGGGCCGTCAGTTGTTGCCCATATTCCAGGGGGGGATGGGTGTGGCGATCTCCGCCCATAAGCTTGCCTCGGCCGTGGCCCGCGAGGGTGCGGTCGGCACCATCGCGAGCGTCGATCTACGTCACCTCCATCCGGATATCATGACGCGTCTACGGCGTTGCCGGGATACCAAGAAGATGCTCGATGGGAACCTCGAGGCCTTGGATCGCGAGGTGAAGGCGGCCCGCGCCGCCGCTGGGCCCGCGGCCTTTATCGCCGTCAATGTCATGCGCGCCATCAATCATTACGCTGACTTCGTGCGCCAGGCCTGTCAGAGCGGAGCGAACGCCATCGTCATGGGGGCCGGATTGCCGCTCGACCTCCCGGAGCTCACGGAAGGCCACGACGTGGCGCTAATCCCCATCCTCTCCGAGGAGCGCGGGATTGACGTCCTCCTGCGCAAGTGGATGCGTAAGGGTCGGCTCCCCGACGCCATTGTGATCGAGCACCCCGCGCACGCCGGTGGGCATCTGGGCGCTCCACGGCTGGCCGACGTCGATTCCTCGCGCTTCGATTTTCGTCATGTGCTTCAGGAGGCCTTGGCGCTCTTCAAGAAGCTGGGCCTCGCTGCCGAGCGCATACCGCTCATTCCGGCGGGTGGTATCGGATCGTTTCGGGCGATCCGCGAACTACTCGATCACGGGGCTTCGGGGGTGCAGCTTGGAACTGCATTCGCGGTGACCGAGGAGTGTGACGCCCACCCGAACTTCAAGAAGGTGTTGGCAGAGGCGCGTCGCGAGGACATCGTTACGTTCATGAGCGCCGCCGGTCTGCCCGCGCGCGCGGTTCTGACGCCGTGGCTCAAACGCTATCTCGCGCGCGAGAGCGTGCTGAAGTCCCGTGCCACCAGCCGCTGCGGCGGTTGCGCAAGCCGTCTCGAGTGCCTGAGTCACTGTGGGTTCAAGGATGGCAATCCCGATGCTGGACAGTTTTGTATCGAGACTCAGTTGGCCGCCGCAGCCAAGGGCAATGTCGAGCACGGACTGTTCTTTCGCGGCGGATCCAGCCTGCCCTTCGGTCAGGAGATCCGGCCTGTCCGCGACCTCCTCGAGTACCTTTTGACGGGCGTGCGTCCTGCGCTTGCGCAGGCCTCGGCCATCTCCATGACCGCCTGAGAGGCCCTTTATGTCATGTTGTTATGTCCTCGACCTGCGTCTCGCGCCTCAAGGTGTGCCGGCCGCCACCTACGCCTATTCCATTCTGCGCGAGATGGGGCCTGGCGAGACGATGCGGATCTGGAGCCCGGACGAACCGATGCTCTTCATGGCGCAACTGCAAAACCACATGCGTCACACGCTCGTCTGTGAGATCACGACTGACGGCCAGGGCTATTTGATCACGCTGCACATCCGCGGTCCGCACGAGCCGCTCGCGCTCGCCGATACGCTGCGGCGCGACCACGACGACATGGATGCTTGCCTTGTGCGCGCGCTTGCCGGGGCCGGCGCCGGACGCTGGAGCGAGGCCGCAGCCGAGGTGGCGCGTCTCGACCGCGCCTTGCGGGCCCACATTCTCCTCGAAAACGAAGTTCTGGCGCCGCTCGCCGTGCGTGAGGCGCCGGAGTCGACCTTACTCATTCGTCGGGAACACGACGACATCCTGATCCAGTTGGACGCGCTACAGGAGGTGTGCCAGGCCCCCGAGCAATCCTGCACCGAGCTGGACACGTGGCTCGGTCTGTTGGCCGCGACCCTCAACAAGCACGAGTATCGCGAGGAGTCCTTGCTGTTTGGGCTCTGGGAACGGGCGTCCGCGGTCGCAGGGGCCCGCTTCCTTGATGAGGTCCGTCGAAGGTTGTCCCCCGCAGTCTCCTGAGTCACCCCCTGGCACCGTCCGAGACTGCAGTCGCAATAGGCTTACCTTCCCTAGCTCGCCCGCACCGGGGCAAGCCCGATATAAAACAGTACGGCGCAGTATTGGGCAATGCTCCCCGCCAGCACGAATAGATGCCAGATCTCGTGGCCGAAGCGCCATTTTTCGTCGAAGATGAAAAAGATGACACCCACGGTATAGAACACCCCGCCGGCGGCAAGCCACCAGAATCCGCCGGGCGCCAAGTGACGCATGAGCGGCTGCAGGGCGATGACGATGAGCCAGCCCATGACGACATACAGGATCACCGACAGTCGCCGCGACTTTTGGGGAATGAACTCCTGGACGATGCCGGTGATCGCCAGGCCCCAGAGGATGCCGAACAGCGACCAACCCCATGGACCTCTCAAAGGTCCTAGCACGAAGGGCGTGTACGTTCCGGCGATCAGGAGATAGATGGCGACGTGGTCTAGTCGCTGGAAGACGGCCCGCGCCCGCCCGCCGAGCCCATGGTAGAGGCCAGACATCGCGTACAGGAATATGAGCGTGAGCCCGTAGATGCTGAAGCTTACGATCCGCCACGGGTCCGCCCGTAGCGCCGCGAACACGATCAAAACGACCGTTCCCACGAGCGCGAGCGCTCCGCCTACGATGTGGCTTATGCTGTTGAACAATTCCTCACGACGCATGGGCGATCCCTTGTAAGGGTGGTCCCCCTCCCCGAACGCGACCCTTGCCATCGGTGTCTTGTTGTCATGGCAGGCGCTGTCGTCCAGTTTAGGCAGGCTCTTCTTTTGGGACAAGCGGGTTCGGAGGCGCGCGTCATCCGCCCCATTCTTGTCGGCCACTATGCGGGGTAGGCCGGCATTTAATCGGCGTGCGCAGCGTCCGACGGGAGCTGCGCGGCTGCCGGCCTTTATGGTCTAGGTTTTCGGTACGCCTGTGGGGTGAATGGGCCCTGACGCGGTGCAAGGCCCCGCCTCTTGCCGCACGGTGGCGCGCTCGGTGGGGTTTGGGTCCGGGAGGACCCTTGCTTCGTCACGAGCGCCGGGGCCCGCCGTTTCTGAAGCTTTCGGCGATCGATTGGGTGAGGTGACTTAGGAGCGGTTTGGCAGCCTCGATCAGCAAGGCACTGAATTCCGGTCCGTCGGCGAGCTTCACGCCGGCCCAGTATTCGGGGTCGCGCGGCGGCAGCTGCTCCCCTTCGTCGCGCCGTCCCTGGAGGTAGGCGCCCTCAAGCTCCCGGGTCAAGGCGCTCGTGCGGTGGCTTTGGGGACCGTGCAGGCGGCGGCCAAGCAATACGCCTACGCCTACGCCTACGCTCAGACCGACGGTCGCAAGCGGGTGTTCGAGGGCCCACCGCATCGGGAACGTGATTTGACGCTCGAATTGTTCCATCACTCCTCCGACCCGCGCGCCCAAGGCGTCAAGCGTGTCGGCAAGATCGCGCCGGTGCCGCTCGGCCTCCTGCCGAGCCTTTTCGGAGGAATACACCTCGACTACCTCGTCGCTCATGCAGGCCCCTTTGTCTCAAAGTTTCTTCCACTCTTCCTGGAGGAACGTTTTGTCGGCTTGGATCTCAGACCGCGTATTCTTCAGGCGTGCGTCTTGCCCGATGCGCTTGGCGTGCCGCATCGCCATGCCCCCGCCGATACCCGTGAAAAGCACGCCTATGATAAGGGCGCTCGCCCAGAAACTCGCCATGGAGGAGACGGTTCCCGCCAACAGATCCGCAAGCCCGATAATAAGAAAGGCAAGCAGACTGAAGAGGCCGAGTAAGGCTATGGCGCTATAGGCGGCGGCTTTCATGGCGTCGGCTATGATGGCGCGGGTGCTCTCTTCGATCTCGAGTTTGATGACGTTGGCTTCGCTGCGGATGATGGCGAAGGCCTCGTCGGCGGCATGGCGAAGCAGGCTTTTCAGCGACAGGCCGTCCGCCGCTGGCTCCGGTCCCATGGTCTCGGGATTCCATTGGGTAGCCATCTCCGGCCTACCGTTGGATGAACTTGCCGAGAATGACGCCCACGGCGAACCCTATGGCGATGCTTGCGCCTGGATGGTCCCGTATGCGCCGTTCGAGGTCACGGCGCATCGCCTCGGCATCGTGCTCGGAGACGTACGCGCTCACCTTTCGGAACAAACTCAACGCCTCCTCGACATAGGGGTTGGCGGGGGCCGTAGCGAACTCGGCATTGTCTTCGGGAGAAACTTGTTCGGCGACACCCATGGCGGCCTCCGCTTACGGTTTCCACAAGGGTAAATCACCAAGGGGGCTCAGGAAAATCGGACCTTCAGATCGGTTGCCGTCCTCGCTCCCCAAAGAAGGGAGATCCCTGGGGCGCTCACGCCCAAGCGCCTTTAGTCGCTTCGATGGATTCTTGGGCGAAACGCCTGACCGTGCGGTTCATATCTCCGCAAGCGTGATTTTCCGCCTATAGGGCGGTAGTTCAGCGAATCGCTGGCACCCCCAAGCCAAGGCGCGGATAGGGTCCGGACGGGGTCGCCGCCACGCCACGACCGAAGGCAATCCCGGCGGGACCCGTCCCTGGTCTGAGAGGCCATCGGCCCCTGACGGCACGGCTCGTCGCGCACCGAGCTCAGCCGTGACTTATGAAGTGGGCCAAGGGCGCGGGGAGCAAGGCGGTCGCCCGTACCCAGGCGAGCCCGATCATTTCGTGGAAGATTACGGCCGTCAGGGCGAGGGCGTGGGCGTTTGGGAGATAGGCCAGGATGGTCGTATCGCGCCGTGAACGCGTCACGAAGTCGGTCGGGGCGGGTACGACCTTGAAGCCCGCGCGGCGGAAGAGTGCTACGGCGCGCGGCATGTGCCAGGCCTGTGTCACGAGGAAGATAGTGTGGATCTTCTGGGAGTGCAGGATCGCCCAGGAATACTCCGCGTTTTGCGCGGTCGTCTTGGAGCTCGCCTCCACCCATTCCACTGGGGTTGCAAAATCGTGCTTCAAGACGCGCCGCATGAGCAGTGCCGCGGGGGTTCCTTTGAGCGGGGCCCCGCCCGAGGCCAGGATGGGCAGCCGGGTTTCGCGAAACAGGCGGGCGGCATAGGCGAGCCGTGCGAGCGTGTCGATGCCGACTGTGGTGCGCCCGCCGTACTCCGGGGCGTCGTGGTAGCGTCCGGCGGCCAAAACCACGATGGCGCGGGGGCCTATCGGGAGCGGGCGATGCAGGGCGGGATCGCTCTCCCAGCTTCGCGCAAGCGCCGAGCTCACAGCCGGCAGGCTCATAACGACCAGCCCCGCCCAAGACAACGTGGTAATCGCCGTACCCACCTTGTGCCTGCGTGCGACGATCAATACGAGGCCTACGGCCATCGGCAGCAGAAAGAGCCCGGGCGGCGTCACGAAGGCGTTCACGAGCCCGTGCCAGACGATCACGTCCCCACCGACTCCCCAGCGGCTTGGCGATCGGCATGATAGGAAGAGCGCACGAGCGGGCCGCTTGCGACGTTGGTGAAACCAAGCCCGCGCGCCCAGTCGCCGATCTCGGCGAACTCATCCGGGCTCACATAACGGTCCACGGGCAGGTGCGCCAGGCTCGGCCGCAGATATTGTCCGATCGTGAGCCACTCGCAGCCGTGCGCGCGCAGATCGGCGAGCGTTTGCTCGATCTCCGTGCGGCTCTCGCCTAGGCCTACCATGAGGCCGGATTTTGTGGGGATGTTCGGATAGCGGTCCTTGAAGGCCTTCAGAAGCGCGAGCGACCCCTGGTAGTCGGCGCCGGGTCGCACCGCCTTATAGAGGCGCGGCACGGTCTCCATGTTGTGATTGAAGATATCCGGGGGTGCTGCGGCGAGCGCCTCCAAGGCCACCCCCACGCGACCCCGAAAATCCGGTACCAGGGTCTCTATGCGGACGGTGGGCGCGGCCGCGCGTATCGCGCCGACGCAGGAGGCGAAGTGCGCCCCTCCGCCGTCGCGCAGGTCATCGCGATCGACCGAGGTGACGACCACGAAGCGAAGATTCATGGCCGCTATGGCCTGCGCCAGGTGTCGGGGCTCGTCGGGATCCAGGGGGTCGGGACGGCCGTGGGCCACGTCGCAAAACGGGCAGCGACGGGTACAGAGCCGCCCCATGATCATGAATGTCGCGGTTCCATGCCCAAAGCATTCGCCGATGTTCGGGCACGACGCCTCCTCACATACGCTATGGAGGGCGTGGTCGCGCAGGATGGCCTTCAGGCGCCCGACCTCGGGCGAGAGCGGCGAGCGTACGCGTAACCAGGCGGGCTTGGGCGCGGACTTCGAAGCCTCTTGTGCTACCCGGACCTTGATCTTTTCGATCCCCTTAAGCGCTCTAGGGGAGGTTGGGCGCGGATCGGGTGTCTGTGGCATGTGCGTCGGTTTCCGGGTGATGTCTCAAACGGGTTAAGAGTTCTGGTATCAGAACCGCCGCCACCCGGTCGATATCCCCGGGCCCTCCGCAGTCGGCGATCTGCGTCATGCGCAGGCCTTGGTAACCGCAGGGCGCGATGGCCGTGAAGGGGCGGAGGTCCATGGCCACGTTCAAGGCGAGCCCATGATAGCTACGCCCGCCGCGGATACGCAATCCCAGGGACGCGATCTTGGCGTCCCCGACATAGACCCCGGGCGCGCCTGCGCGTGTCGTCGCGTCTTTGATGTGAAAGCGCGCGAGTGTGTCCTGAACGGACGACTCCAGGGCCGATACCAGATGCCGGACGCCCATTTTGCGGCGCGTAAGATCGATGAGGGCATACACGATGAGCTGGCCCGGCCCATGATAGGTCAGGTCGCCCCCTCGATCGGTGTCCACGGTCGGGATCGGGCCGGGAGGTGAGGGTTCTTTCGCGTTGCGTCCGCGCGTGTAAACGGGGGCGTGTTCGAGTACCCAGATCTCGTCGGGCGTGTCCCCCGAGCGTCCCTCGCTGAACTCGCGCATCGCCCGCCAGCTGTCATGGAAATTCACTATTCCCTGCAAACGGCGGACCTTCGGGTCCTCGATCATAGGGCCATGAGAACTTCGGGTGAGGCGCTCAAGGCCTCATAGATGGCATCGAGCTGCGCCCGCCCCAGGGCGCGGATGGTGAGCGTGATGGCGACATAATTGCCGCCACGGCTCTCGCGATGTGTGGTGGATAGCAAATCCTGGGGCCCGATGTGCCGTGAGACGATCTCATGCACCAAGGCCTCGAAGCGCGCCGATCGTTTGCCGACCGCCTTGATGTCGATCGTGCAGGGGAAGGTCAGGAGCTCGGGCGTCTTGCTGTCGTGTCCGTTCGCTGTCGCCACTTAAGTCCTCGTGCCTATGCGCACTTCCTCCTTGAAGGTCTGGAAGGCCGCGTGCAGGCGACGGAATACCGGGCCCAGCCGACCGTCTCCCACCGGTCTGTCATCGATGCGCGTCACCGCCGCCACTTCGCGGCCGGAGCTCGTGATGAAGACTTCGTCGGCCCCTAAAAGTTCGGCGCGGGATGGTGCGCGCTCCTCGAACGGTATACCGAGTCCGGCGGCCAGTTCCAGGACCACATCGCGCGTCACCCCGCCCAGTATAAGATGGTTACGCGGGGCTGTGAGCAGCCGTCCTGCGCGCACCACAAAGACATTGCTCACCGCGCCCTCGTTGACCCGATCGTCTCGCACCAGCAGGGCCTCTTCGGCGCCACGTGCCGCGGCCTCTTGCGCCAGCAAGACATTGGCGATGAGCGATGCTGTCTTGATGTCGCAGCGAGTCCATCGGATGTCATCACAGAGAATGGCGCTGATTTCATAACCCGTGCCCACTCCCGTTTCCGGTACACGTGGCCGGGCGTAGGCAAACACCGTGAGTGGGGCGTTTGCGGGGAACGTATGTTGACGGGGCGCTGCCCCGCGTGTCACCTGCAGGTACACCGTCCCCTCGCCGGAAGGCAGGGTCTCCGCGAGCCGCGCGAATACCGCGGACCACGTGACGGTGAGCGCGTTCATATCCATGCCGACTGCGAGCATACTGGCCTTGAGGCGCGACAGATGGGTCGCCTCCCGGAACAGCCGGTATCCATACACCGGGATGACTTCGTAGACGCTGTCTCCGAAGATAAACCCCCGATCGAAGACCGATACGCACGCGTCCTCCCCAGGTATCCAGTCGCCGTTCAGGTACACGAGCATGAGTTGGTCCTCTGACTGCGGCGCGGTTTCTTCTTGGAGCGCAGATCGTGGGCGCGGCCCCGTTGGCTGGGCTCGCCCGCATGATGGCGCTTGAGAAAGCGGGTCGGGCGTGGGACGAACCGCTCAATGGGATCCATTATAAGGGAGCTTGGGGCGCGCGCGCCAGTTGATGAGGACGTGGCGATGGGGCTTCAGGTGGGTCTCGCGCAAGCCTTCACGGCCCCAGCAAAGGTGGTTTGGCCTGACAGACCATCGTTTTGGCGCGGCGAGGCCTAAGGTTGACCTCATGGATCGACGATAAGGCCGCGTCCCATGCCCTCGCGCGACAGCCGGACGAGTAGCGCCTGTGCCGCGCCCCGATCCGCTTCCGGCCCCACGCGCACGAGATAAAGGCCACGGCCATGGGTATCGTCGTGCAGCACATGAAGATCCCGGAGCCCTTTTCCTCGCAGGCGCCGCACCAGCCGATCGGCGTCCTGTCGCCGCAGGAAGGCGCCAACCTGTACGAAGAAGGATCGGTGCGCCGCGTGATGGGGCCCGAAGACGTCCGGTCCGCGGTGTCGCGTCGGGGTGACACGCTTCTCGCCCGGCGCCAAGCCCTCGACTATGACGGGCGCGGTGCCGGTGGCGATCACGCCGAGACGGGCGGCTGCGGCATAAGAGAGATCTATGATGCGCCCCGGGTAAAACGGCCCGCGATCATTGATACGGACGACTACGCTCTTACCATTATTGAGGTTGCGCACCAGCGCATAGGACGGCAGCGGCAGGACTTTGCTTGCGGCCGTCATGGCATACATGTTGTAGGTCTCCCCGTCCGACGTCTTTTGCCCATTGAAGGGGATCCCGTACCAGGAGGCGATCCCGCGTCGCCGATAACCGGCCGCGGTCTTGAGCGGGTAGTAGGTGCGGCCGTTTACGGTATAGGGGCTGTTGCCGTAGGGGCTCAAGGCCAGCTTGCGGGGTACGGCGGCGCGGACGGAAAGGTTCGCCGGGTTGCGATAGCCAGTGCTTGGCAGAAGGCCGCAGCCGCTGAGTGCCGCCGCCAAGCCCAGGGCCGCCAGCGCTCGCCCGCTATCGGCCTTAAATCGACAGCCGCTGCGCATGTCTCGGGCTCTCCTCCGATGAGTGTCCCAGGATACAACGCGGGCGACCTCGACAAAACTCCTGATAAGGGATGCGCCCACTCGACCATCGATTGCGTGGCCTTTGGCGGGGTGCTCGGCCCCAAGTGCGCTTGCGTTGTCGCCGCGTGTTCTCAATTGACCAGGCGACGATGGCTGTGAATGCTCATCAGAACTCCGAGGCCCGCCATAATGATGAGGAGAGAGGTGCCGCCGTAACTCAAAAGCGGCAGCGGCACGCCCACCACCGGGAGTATCCCGGCCACCATGCCCATATTGATGAAGACGTCGAAGAAGAACAGGATCGACAGAGAACCTGCGAGCAGTCGGGAGTAGGTGTCTTGCGCCGCGAACGCGATGCGCAGTCCGCGATAGACGATGAAGAGGTACAGGGCGAGCAGGGCCAGATTCCCGAAAAGCCCGAATTCCTGGCTGAACACCGCGAACGCGAAGTCCGTCGTGCTGTCGGGCAGAAAATGCAGGTGGGCCTGACTGCTGCTTAGCCAGCCTTGCCCGAACAGGCCCCCGGAGCCGACGGCGATCATAGCTTGGATGGCGTGGTAGCCGGCCCCCAGGGGATCGGCTTCTGGGTGGAACAGGATATAGATGCGCTGCCGCTGATAGTGGTGCATGTGGGCCCAGAGGACCGGGGCGGCAGCGGCACCCATTATCAGCACCGTAAGCATTGTCCGCCAGCCTATGCCGGCCAGGAATAGGACGATGATGCCCGACAAGAAGACGATGAGCGAGGTTCCAAGATCCGGCTCCTTGGCGATCAGGAGCACCGGGACGAGCAGGATCAGGGTCGCTCCGACGAGACGGCCGAGACGTGCCGGAAGGTGTCCGCGCGCAAAGAACCATGACAGGGCCATCGGCACGAAAAGCTTCATGAACTCGGAGGGCTGTATGGATAGCGGTCCGAGCGCGATCCAGCGGCGCGCGCCGAAGCGGACAGCCCCAATCGCCAGTACCGCGACGAGCCCCAGTATGCCGACTGCGAAGACCGCGACTGACCAGCGCCGGTAGGTCTCGGGCGGGATCTGCGCCAAGATGATCATGACGGCGAAACCGACCAAGAGGTGCATGGCGTCATCTGCTGCGAAATGCACGCTCTCGCCGCTTGCGCTATAGAGAACCACGAGACTGATCACCCCCAATATGAGCAGGGCCATGAATAGGGGCTTGTCAAGGTGCCAACGTTCGAAGAGGCTCATGGCGTGGTCCTGGCTTGCGCGATTTGCGGGCGCGATTGGTTTTGTGTCCGCGCATGCACATGGCCCAAGAGGTAGAAGTTCATGAGGGCGCGGGCGATCGGGGCGGCGGCGAGCGCGCCGAAGCCGGCGTGCTCGACGATGACCGCGATGGCGATGCGCGGATTTTTGACGGGCGCGAAGGCCATGAACAAGGCGTCGGACCGGATGTGCTTGCCCTTATAGTTGGGCACGACGCTCCAGAGTTGCGCGGTCCCGGTCTTGCCGGCGACCCTGTAGGGGAGTCCGTAGGCGATGCCGCGCGCGGTCCCGTGCGGACCTTCGACCACTTGCGTCATGTCTCGAATCAGGCGCTTCAGGCTGTTTTTGCGCCGTCGCGGTATAGCGGGGTAGGCGTAGGGCTTCTTGTAGTGCACATGGTGGGTGACCGGGTTCACGATGCCGCGCACCACCTCCGGCCGCATGCGCACGCCGTGATTTGCGATTGCCGCAACGGCATCGGCGAGTTGCAGCGGGGTGACGAGCAGCGGCCCTTGGCCGATTCCCGTGATGATCGTTTGGCCGGGGTACCAGGGCCTTCCGCTCGCCTTGATCCACGCTTGGGTGGGCACGAGCCCGCGATATTCGCCCGGCAGATCGATGCCGGTCTTATGTCCGAACCCGAAGTAGCCGAGGTAGCGGGTCATGCGATCGATGCCCTGCTTGAAGGCTAGGTGATAAAAGTACACGTCACAGGACTGCTCTATCGCGTCTTTCAGATCGACGCGGCCCATACCCAGCGGCTTCCAGCAATGAAAGAGGTGGGTGCTGTGGGGTAGATGATAATAGCCAGGACACATGACGCGCTTGTGCGGGTTGAACCAGTGTGTTTGCAGGGCCGCGTAGGCGAAAAACGGTTTTATGGTCGAGCCCGGCGGGTACAGACCATTCAAGGCGCGGTTGTCCAGAGGGCCTGCAGGGTTTGTGGCCAGGGCCTTGTAGGTCTTCTCGCGAATCCCGTTGACGAAGGGGTTGGGGTCGTAAATGGGACTGCTTATGAGGGTGAGCACCGCGCCCGTTCGGGGGTCGAGCGCGACCACGCTGCCCGGACGGTTGGCGAGCATCTGCTCTCCGATGGCCTGCATCTGCGCATCGATGTTCAGGTAGAGGTTACGGCCGGCGCGCGGCAGGATGCGCTTCAGGACCTTAACGGCCCGTCCTCGCGCGTCCATCTCGACATCCTTGAAGCCGATGCGCCCCATGAGGTCTTTCTGGTAGCTTTTTTCCACGCCCAGTTGACCGATATGGCGGTAGCCGAAATACCGTTCCGCCTTTTGCCCTTGCAGTTCGCCGCGTGTGATGCGGCTGACATAGCCTATGGCCCCGGTGGCCAGTCCGCCCAGAGGGTAGTAGCGACGCAGGCGGGCATGGAGGGTCGCGCCTTCGAGACGCGTGAGGTTCACGGCCACGCGGGCGGCCTCGGCCTCACTCAAGTGCGCGCGCAGCGTGACGTTCTGAAAGGGCTTGCGCTGCGCAAGCCGCCTGCGGAAGTCACGCAAGTCCTGCGCATTCAGCGCTACGAGTGGTTTGAGCTTGGCGAGGAGTCGCTGCATGTCGGGGACTCGGTCGGGCGTCACCTGCAGGGTGAATACGGGAAAGTCGTCGGCCAGGACCACGCCGTTGCGGTCGAGTATGAGTCCGCGGGCAGGCGCGATGGGCAGCGCGCTTACGCGGTTGTTCTGGGCGAGGGTCGCGTAATAGCGGTGTTTGACGACCTGAAGATAGCCCAGGCGCGTCACGAGCCCCAGCACGAGAAGCGTCCCGAGAATCGCCGCGATCAGTACCCGCGATTCGAAAAGTCGAAGTTCCTGAGAGTCGTTTTTGAGAGGGATATAGCGCATGGCTCAGCTGATCTTGGCGCGCCGGCGCACCTCCCGAAGGATGCCGAACAGGAATGGCCATAGGACCACGTTCGCGATCATGGGCGCCGTATCGCTCCAGAGGGGTGGGTGCCCGCGGACCAGGGACTTGATCATGATAAGCATAAGGTCGCTCAACGCGACCAAAGTTCCCACCGCGAGCGACTGTTGCCAGCGCGGAAACATGCGCAGCCTCAGCGTGAAGCGCAGTGTGAGATAGGCGAGCAGGGCCTTGGCGAGCGCCTGCTCCCCGAGGAGCGAACCATAGAGGACATCGAGAAAAAGCCCGAGGACCCAGCCGCTACCGACGCCGATGCGCTCGGGAAGCGCCATGCACCAGTAGACGAGCACCAAGGCCGCCCAGTCGGGTCGTAGCAGCTGGATGGAGCTGGGGAGCGGCACGATCGCCAGTATCATCGCCGCGAGGAAGCTCGCGAAGATGAGTGCGCGCTGTTTGAGGGTAAGGGGATTATCCATGACGCATTCCCTGGCCCTTCGAAGCTTTGCGGGGCCACAAGAGCAGGACGTGCGTATGGTAACCAAGGCGCGCAAGCGGCACGGCGCGGATCTTGAGGAAGGCGAGGTTGGGATTGCTCGTGACCTCGGTCACGCGCGCCACCGGATAGCCCGGCGGGTAGACACCTCCCAGACCTGAGCTCGCGAGGATGTCTCCGGGACGTATGTCGGCAGTGACGGTGAGGTAAGGGACCTTCAGGCGATCTTGCGAACCCGTTCCAAAGGCGATGGCGCGTAGACCGTTGCGTTCGGAGACCACAGGTATGCCGCTATCGGGGTCTGTGATGAGCATGACCTGGCTCGTGTGGGGGCCCACCGAGACCACTTGACCAATAATGCCATGGACATCGATCACGGCCTGCCCGAGGAATACGTGATTGTGTGCGCCCTCATCGAGCGTCAATCGCTGCGAAAACGGCCCGGAGCTCACGTCCAGGACATGCGCGAGGCTTACGCGATAGCCGGGCACGGGGGCCCCGTGGAGGAGCGCGGTCATATGGGTGACCTCGGCGCGCAGGGCGCCCGCTTGCGAGGCCTCGACTGCCAACTGCCGATTCTCAGCTTCGAGTCGGGCGTTGTCGCGGCGCAGGTGCGTGTTCGTGCGCAGGCCCCGAAAGGCCTCGTATCCCGCCGAGAAGGGGAGCGCCGCCAGTTCTTGCAGGGGGTAGCTTGCCCGTAGGACGGTGTTCCGTATCACGCGCGTACCCTGATCGTCGTGCGAGTCCGCGACCATGAGGGCCACTGAGGCGCAAACGACCAAGATAAGCTTGGTAAGGTTGGACGGTCGTTTGATAGACCAGCCAAGGAATGTGCCCATGCGTTTACCACAAATGAGGAGGCAACGCGGCCGCCGCCCAAGGCGGCGCCGCCCGGCCGGGGGTTATTCGTAAGCGAACACGTCCCCCAGGACCTCCATTTCCTGGAGTGCGCGACCGCAGCCGCGGGCCACACACGTTAAGGGATCGTCGGTGATCACGATGGGCAGCCCGGTCTCTTCCATCAGCATGCGGTCGATGTCCCGCAAGAGCGCACCACCCCCGGTTACGACCAGACCCTTCTCGGCGATGTCGGCGCCCAGCTCGGGAGGTGTTTGCTCGAGGGCGAGCCGGATGGCGGCCACGATGCCGGCTAGGCCCTCGCTCAAGGCCAGATGCACCTCTTTGCTGTTCAAGACCAGGCTGCGGGGCACGCCGTCGGCAATGTGGCGTCCCTTGACCTCCATTTGCCGCACCTCGCTGTTCTGCCAGGCGGTGCCGATATCCTTCTTGATCTTCTCGGCTGTCGCTTCGCCGATTAGGAGGCCGTACTTGCGGCGCACATAGCCTATGATCGCCTCATCCATTTTGTCGCCGGCGATGCGCAACGAGCTCGAATAGACGAGGCCGCCCAGCGAAATGACACCCACCTCGCTGGTCCCGCCCCCGATGTCGAGCACCATCGAGCCGGTCGGCTCGGCGATCGGGAGGTCGGCGCCTATGGCGGCCGCCATCGGTTCCTCGATCAGGTAGACCTCGCTTGCCCCCGCCTTTTGCGCCGATTCGCGGATCGCCCGCCGCTCGACCTGTGTGGAGCCGCAGGGTACGCAGATCACGATACGCGGGCTCGGTTGGAAGATGCGGCGTTCGTGGACCTTGCGTATGAAGTACTTGAGCATCTCGCCTGTCACCGTGAAATCGGCGATGACGCCGTCTTTCATGGGGCGAATGGCCTGAATGCTGCCGGGGGTCCGTCCCAGCATACGTTTTGCCTCCATCCCGACCGCGAGGATATTCCGCCCGCCCCGCGACCCAAACTCCTGCCTGATGGCGACCACCGACGGTTCGTTCAGGATGATCCCTTTGTCGCGAACGTAGATGAGGGTGTTGGCGGTGCCGAGGTCGATGGCAAGGTCGTTGGAGAAGTAGGATCGGAGCCGTCCAAACATAGAGTTTGTATCCCTTAAGCTTTAGGGTGGGGGGATTAAAATCGGCTTACTCTATCAACCGGCCCCCATGGGTTCAACCAGAGGCTGAAATGTGGTAGCGTGCAACGGATCAACGTTGCATCGGATTCCCCTTTTGAACGCGGAAGAAATCGAAAAAGTAGCCCATCTTGCCCGTTTGGGTCTGAATCGGGAAGAGCGGGAGGCGTACGCGCTGGATCTGTCCCGGATTCTCGACCTCGTTTCGCAGATGAATGCCGTAGCGACCGATGGGGTGGAACCGATGACCCACCCGGACGAGGCGGGGCTCAGACTTCGACCGGATGCGGTGAGCGGCGAGATCGACCGTGATCGGCTGCTTGCCATAGCCCCCAAGACCCGTGACGGGCTCTATCTGGTGCCCAAGGTCATCGAGTGACGAGGCGCGGGATGGCTTCTCGCGACCCCGTATATCAGGCTCACCACCCCTCAAGGACACCCTTTTGACGCTCACGATCACCAAAATTGCCGAGGATCTCGCGGCCGGCCGTTGTTCCAGCCGCGAGATCGTGGACGACCTTCTTGTGCGTATCAAGGCCCATAGCGCGTTAAACGCCTTTATTTCGGTGGACGAAGACGCGGCGCGCCAGGGCGCTGATGCCGCGGATCGGGCGCGGCGTGCGGGGGGTGGCGTGCTGGCGGGCGTACCGATCGCGCACAAGGACATTTTCTGCACCTCCGGCGTCAAGACCACCTGTGGGTCGCGTATGCTGGCCGATTTCGTGCCGCCTTACGATGCGACCGTCGTCGAAAAAATGAAGGCCGCCGGCTGCGTCATGGTCGGCAAGACCAACATGGACGAGTTCGCCATGGGCTCGTCGAATGAGACCTCGTTTTTTGGGCCGGTCCGCAACCCCTGGGACCCGCAGCGGGTGCCGGGCGGGAGCTCGGGGGGCTCGGCGGCGGCCGTCGCCGCGCGCCTCGTGCCGGGGGCGACCGGTACGGATACCGGCGGTTCGATCCGTCAGCCGGCGGCCCTGTGCGGCATTACGGGCTTGAAGCCAAGCTATGGACGCGTGTCCCGCTATGGCCTGATCGCTTTTGCCTCCTCGCTCGATCAGGCCGGTCCCCTGGCCCAAAGCGCCGCCGATTGTGCCCATCTGTTGTCGGCCATGGCCGGTTTCGACGTGCGCGACGCGACCTCGCTCGACGTCCCGGTCCCGGATTATGCTGCCACGCTTGGAAAAGATCTGAAGGGCCTGCGCATAGGGGTCGTGAAAGAGCATTTCGCGCAGGGGGTGGAGCCGGCGGTCCTGGACGTCCTGCGCGAGGCCTTGCGGGAGTATGAGCGCCAGGGCGCGGTGCTGGTCGACGTGAGTCTGCCCAATAGCGCCCATGCGGTGCCCTGCTATTACGTGCTGGCCCCGGCCGAGGCCTCCTCTAATCTCGCGCGCTACGATGGCGTGCGATACGGTTTTCGTGCCGCCGAGTACAAGGATCTCGAGGATATGTACAAGAAGACGCGCAGCGAGGGCTTCGGTCCTGAGGTCAAGCGACGCATCATGATAGGGACTTACGCGCTCTCGGCCGGCTACTACGATGCTTATTACCTGAAGGCCCTGAAGCTGCGCCGTCTCATCGCCGATGATTTTGCCCGCGCTTTCGAGCGTTGCGACGTGCTCGCGGGCCCAGCCTCTCCGTCCACCGCCTTTGCGCTCGGCGCCAAGAATACCGATCCTGTGTCAATGTACCTGAACGATATTTTCACCATTCCCGTCAATCTCGCCGGGCTGCCCGCGCTTTCGATGCCGGCCGGATTCGTCGGCGGCTTGCCGGTCGGTATGCAACTCATCGGCCGCTATCTGGACGAGGCGCGTCTCTTGAACGTGGCGCATAGGTTTCAGGAAGTGACGGACTGGCACGCACGCGTGCCAGCCGGGATCTAGGGGGGCGACCATGGAGTGGGAGACGGTTATCGGGCTCGAAGTGCACGCCCAGCTTAAGACTAAGAGCAAGATCTTTTCGGGCGCGCCCACGGCCTACGGGGCGGCACCGAACACCCAGGCGAACGTCGTCGACGCCGCGCTCCCCGGAGTCCTGCCGGTATTGAACGGCGAGGCGGTGCGTATGGCGGCGCGGCTCGGGCTCGCCATTGGCGCGACCGTGCACAAGCGATCGGTGTTCGCGCGCAAAAACTATTTTTACCCGGACCTGCCGAAGGGTTATCAGATCAGCCAGTACGAGCACCCCATTGTCGAGCGCGGACGGCTTGCGATCACGACGGCTTCCGGCGAGAAGGTCATCGGTATCACGCGCGCCCACCTCGAGGAGGACGCCGGAAAGTCGCTGCACGAGGACATGGGCGGTTTTACGGGCATCGATCTGAACCGCGCGGGGACGCCGCTCCTGGAGATCGTCTCCGAGCCGGACATGCGTTCGGCGGCCGAGGCGGTGGCCTACCTGAAGACCCTCCATACCCTGGTGCGCTATCTCGAGATTTGTGATGGCAACATGCAGGAGGGTTCGTTCCGCTGCGATGCGAACGTGTCGGTGCGGCCCCTGGGGGAGGCCCGTCTTGGGACGCGCGCGGAGCTGAAGAACATCAACTCCTTCCGCTTTGTGGAGCGGGCCATAGAGTACGAGGTGCGCCGCCAGATCGCCCTGCTCTCCTCCGGCGGTCAGGTGCGCCAGGAGACCCGGCTCTATGATTCAGCGCGCGATGAGACACGTTCCATGCGCAGCAAGGAAGAGGCGAACGATTATCGATATTTTCCCGATCCGGACTTGCCGACCCTCTTATTGACCGAGGCCTTCCTGGTCGAGGTGAGAGACGCGATGCCCGAGTTGCCCGACGCCAAGCGGCGTCGCTTTTGCGCACAGTATGGCCTCTCTCTCTATGATGCCGGGGTGCTCACGGCAAGCCGCGAGCTCGCGCAATATTACGAGGACGCGGTCGAGGCCGCGGGCCTTGAGCCTAAGCTCGTCGCCAATTGGGTGGCGGGGGAACTCGCTGCGCGTCTGAACGAGGAAGGGCTCGACATCGCCTGCGCGAAGGTGACGGCGCAGGCGCTGGCGGGCCTCGTGCGTCGGGTGGCTGACGGCACGGTGTCCGGGAAGATGGCGAAGGATGTTTTCGAGGCCATGTGGGCGGGCGAGGGTGACGCCGATGCGATCATCGCCTCGCGCGGATTACGCCAGATCTCCGACGATTCGGCGATCGAAGAGGTCGTAAGGCAAGTGATCGCCGCCAATCCGAAGCAGTTGGCCCAGTACCGGGCCGGCGAGGAGAAGGTGTTTACCTTCTTTGTCGGCCAGACCATGAAGGCGAGCCGCGGCAAGGCCAACCCCGCCAAGGTGAACGAAATCCTGAAGCGCCTCCTCGCCCCCTAGCGGGGCGCTTCTCCGCCCGCCGTCTCCTGGCCCCACGAGGGCCAGGATGGCTCGCAGCGTCTACACTCTTCCTTGTGGATCGCGAATCGAAAGTGGCGCTTGTGATGTCGGGCGGCGGGGCGCACGCGGCCTATCAGGTCGGCGTGTTGCGGGCGGTCGCCCGCCTATTGCCGCGCGGCGTTGCGAACCCCTTTAGCATTTATTGCGGCACCTCGGCCGGCGCCATCAACGCGGCGGTTTTGGCGGCCCACGCCGATGCCCTGCGCGTCGGCGTGGGCCGCCTCACGGGGGTTTGGGGGCGATTCGCGGTGGAGGATGTCTTCGCGGTCGATTGGGGGACGCTCGCGAGCACCGCCTACCGTTGGTTTTCAGGTTTGGCCTTCGGGCGCCTCGGCCGACCGCTGCCACCTGCGCTCCTCGATCGCGCGCCGCTGGCACGGCTGCTCGCGACCCGCCTGCCGCTCGCCGGTATCGGCGCCAGTATTCGAAGCGGCCAGCTCCACGCCATCGGCGTGACGGCATCGTCCTACGCCACCGGTCAATCCGTCACGTTTTTCGAGGGCGCGTCGGAATGCAGGCCCTGGCATCGAGCCGACCGCGTGGGTGTCGCAGGTGCGCTTTCGATCGCCCACCTGCTCGCCTCTTCGGCCATTCCGTTTGTCTTCGAACCTGTAGCTGTCGACGGCGAGTATTACGGTGATGGCTCCATGCGCCAAACCGCGCCCTTGAGCGCCGCGTTGCATTTAGGCGCGCGGCGGCTTTTTGTCATCGGCGCGCAAAGCTCGGTCTCACGGCTCACCCGCTTCGGGGGTTCCCCATCTCCGGCGCATATCGCCGCCCACGTCCTGAACAGCATCTTCCTCGAGGGTCTGGACGCCGACCTCGAGCGTCTGGAGCGCGTGAATCAGACGGTGCGGGCCATGGCCCAACGGGGCGCGGCGCCCGCCGCTGGACTCTCCGATATCGCCTGTTTCGCCCTGCACCCGAGTGAGGACCTGGCGGCCTTGGCGGCCCCGTACTATCAGACCTTGCCGCGAGCGCTCCGGTTCTTTCTCGGCGCCCTGGCGCGTCACGGACGGGCCGACGCCGGGCTTGCCAGCTATCTCTTGTTCCAACGCGGCTATTGCCGCCATCTCATGGCCCTGGGTTACGCCGATGCCCTGCGCGAGGCCGCGTCGATACGCGCGTTTCTCGATCGTCCCGAGCGGGAACAGGCGGCGGCCGGTCGTGCGGCGCGGACGGCCCCTCGCGCGCTGCTCTGAGGGTTCCGGTCGACGCTTTCGCGTCCGCCGCTTCTTGAGGTCTCGACGGATCCGGTCGCCCGTTCCCAAGGGCGGGCCGCCCTACGCGCGACGCGACGGGGCGCGGTCCGGGGTCAAAGCACCGATGGCGTCGAGCTCGATCTTCAGGCGGACGGGGTCTTTTGCCAGGATCGGCAAGGGCAGTGCCAGGAAGGTCTCGATGCGGTGGCGGATGATGCGATAGGCGTCGCGGAAGGCCTGTTCGATCTCCGTCTCGCTGCCCGTCGCCCGGGCCGGATCGGCAACTCCCCAATGGCTGCGCACCGCAGGTCCGATGTAAGCGGGGCAGGTCTCGCCCGCCGCGCTCGCGCAGAGGGTGATGACGATCTCCGGCCGCGTCGGCAGGTCGTCCCATGATTTACTTGCGAGCCCTTCCGTGGATAGGCCTTCCCGTTCCAGCAAGGCCAGTGCACGCGGATGCACGTAGCCCGCGGGATGGC
This sequence comes from Acidiferrobacter sp., assembly GCF_054609335.1. Lineage (NCBI taxonomy): Bacteria > Pseudomonadati > Pseudomonadota > Gammaproteobacteria > Acidiferrobacterales > Acidiferrobacteraceae > Acidiferrobacter > Acidiferrobacter sp. The sequence continues at coordinate 24,412 of NZ_JBTRWP010000013.1, forward strand.
TGCCCGCGCTCATCGCTGTCAGGGGCTCCGGGGCCAGGTGTCGGAATATGGCCTCGGCGAGGACCGAGCGACAGGAGTTTCCGGTGCAAAGAAAAAGGACGTTCATGGCGCGAATCTCCGAGGCATCATGGTCTGTAAGGCGCGCATCATTATGGCGATCCCGGGCCGGGTCAAGGAAGCGCCCCTCGGCCATCATTCCGGTGTGCGCGGTCTGTCCCCGCACCTTCGCCGGGATAGGGGTAGCCGCAAGGCGGGTGCGCGCCGTCGCCCCATGGTGGCTCGAACATGCTGGGCCGCGCTCATGACGGCCGTATGACACGGTTCTACGACCGCTTTTCGCCCGAGACCACGATCAGGGCCCCCAAGGGCAGGATGTGGGGCAGCAAACGCTCGGCAAGCCGCGCCACAGGGCTGCCGGAGGGCATGAAGATGGTGGAGTGGACCGCCAGATCGCGCACCGCCAGGCCCGAAAACAGCTCCAGGACTTCCTTCTTGTCGTGCCACCGCGCCCCCCGGTAGGCGCCGCTTCCGCCATCGCACCCTTTCTCGCGATACAGCAGGCTTCCGCGATGGAGCCATCCGATCGCGAAATGTTGGCGCGCGACCCGCACGGCCTCGGCCACGGCCCCACGCTCATCCTCGACGAAGCACAAGGCCGCGACCGACACGACGTGATCGAAGCTCCCATCCGCGAAAGGCAAGGCCTGGGCATCCCCCGCGACCCATTGAAGCCCGTTCTCTGATCGGCTGCGGGCAAAGGACAACCAGTCGGCGCGGATATCGAGGCCCGTGGCGATGAGGCCCTGCGCCGCGAAGCGTCGGGTAAACCACCCCGTGCCGCACCCGATATCGAGCAGCGTCTCGCCGGCCCGCGCGCGTAGACGGGTATCCAGCAGACGGCATTCGGCCGTCCCCACCCAGTACCCGCGGGCGCTTGCGTACCAGGCTTCATAAGAAGTGGCGTCCATTATGAGCCTCTTTATCTCTGAGAGGGCCTCCCTTACGTCCCTCACGAAACCTGACCACCACACCCTCTGGGGCATCAGATATAGCGGTCGTGCTCAACCTGACGAAGAAGTTCTTTTGGAGGATGCTCGGAGCCGAGATAGCCAGGCTGCGTGGGCCGGCCTCAAGGGGTCGTCAAATCTTGATGATAGTATCGCTGTAGCGCGCTATCAGCGGATCATGCGTCATCAGGCGCATCGGTTCGACAAGCGCCTGGGCAATCAGGATGCGATCAAATGGGTCCTGGTGATGCGGCGGCAGATTCTCAACCGATGTTGCATGTTCTGTGTCGACTGACAAGAAGCGATAGCCGGACTCACGGAAGTAGCTTGCCGCGTCGAGGCTGGATACAGGCATGTCGCCCCGCCCGAGCGCATGTTTGATGGCAATTTCCCAGATAGACGCGGCGCTGATCCAGATCGACGATCTCGGCGACTCAATGATCTCGCGTGCCTGTTTTGACAGCTTTGGGCTATCGGTGATCGCCCATAGGGCGACATGCGTATCGAGAAGGAGGTTCAAGGCTACCGATGATCGTCGAGGAGCAGGCGTGCAACCTCTTCGTTACAGGAATCGATGCTATCAGGTATTTGGAATTTCCCCTTAGCGACACCGATGCGTTTGCCGACAGGCACGGTATCTATCGGTACCAGCTTGGCGGCTGGGCGACCATTGCGGGCGATCACGATCTCGCGCTCCCGCCCTTGCTCGATCGCCTCAACCAGGCGCGACAAGGAGGACTTCGCCTGCAACATATTGATGGACGCCATGGTTTTCTCCGAAAGACGAGCAGACTTAGTCTAGTCGAACCAATATGGAAAGTCAAAGATC
>NZ_JBTRWP010000013.1:26347-67281 GCF_054609335.1 Acidiferrobacter sp.
AAGATCCAAGATCTGGGAGGCGGCCTTGCGGGAGACTTCTTGACACGTGCAGCGTAGGTTCAGACATTCCATAAAGCACGTATGCTTGCGCGGTCGCGCCAGGATTTCGCGCTCAGCGACGAACATCGCGCCTTCGATCCAGGCTTTATCGTCAGTCAGCAAATGCCGGCTGTGATGACGATCGTACACCGGTGACACTCTCAACCCGCTCAAGCGGGTGAGCTTCTTACCGAATAGTACGGTTAACGGTCGAGATCACGCACCTACACGTTCTCTGGTCTGATGATCACGGGTTCCGATATCTCTCCTAACTGGCGGACCCTCCAATTTTTTGTCCGGAGGGGCCGCGCCGCATAATACAGGACCACGCCCTTGCCAAGACCCCGTCCGCCGCTGATATCCCGTGCTTGCGCCGATAGGGCCGCGCAAGCAGGCCCGTTCGCAAGAATCTCTCGTCAGGCGTGCTGATAGAGGAGGCAGTAGCCACGAGGGTTGACCGGCCCCAGCACTACCTGGCAGTGCCCTTCCCGCATCATGCCGGGGCCCATGGCCCCGCCCATCATTCCGTGCCCACGGGTGCCGCCTGCAGGGATGAAGTAGCGACACATACTACACATCTTGCGGCCGTTGGGATGATCTTGGTAGTGCGCGATCGCTTTCGATACCTTGGCGGGCGCGGCCTGCGCGGCACGCCCGAGCAAGGGCAGCGCGGCCGCTCCCGAGGCCGTCACGATCATGGTCTTCAGCCACGCGCGTCGGGATAATCGGGATGATGTACTCATGTCGGCACTCCCCATGATGGACGGCCCAATGTATTCCAGAGGTCGGGGACCAGCAAGGCTGGTAGGACGTTCGACGGATTCGGGTGCGGCCAGTGTGTCTGGCTGCGGCCGCCCGCGTCGCTTGTGGTTATGCGCTACCGGCCCGCCCCAGGCAGTTGCTGCGACGCGTTCCGCGTTCTCAGCTTGTCAGGTGGCGGTAGATGTCGGAGACCTTGAGGGGGAGTTTGCGCACGTCGTCGATCAGTGCGTAGTTGGCGGCGCCGTACATATGCGGGAGATAGTCGCGCGCGTCCGTGTCGATGGTGATGCAGAAGGCGTGGATGCCGTCGCGTTTGGCTTCGAGAAGCGCCTGCCGCGTGTCTTCGATCCCATATTCTCCCCGGTAGCCGTCATAATCGTCGGGCTTGCCGTCAGAGAGGGTCACGAGCAGCTTGGTACGCGCCTCGACACCCTTCAAGATGCCGCAGAGATGCCGGATCGCGACCCCCATGCGGGTATAGTCCTGCGGCTTGATGCCGGTGATGCGGGCCCGGACGTCTTTATTGTACGGCTCGTCGAAGCGCTTTACGCGATACATCTCGCAGCGCTTGCGCGTTATGCCGGAGAAGCCATAGATCGCGTATCGGTCGCCCAGGATCTCAAGGGCCTCGCAGAGCAGTACGAGCGACTCGCGCTCCGCATCGTTGATCCAACCCTTGGTGGACCCGCTCATATCGACCATGAACATGACGGCGATGTTGCGCGCCAGCCGCTTGTTGCGCAAAAAAAGTCCGTCTTGAAGCTCGCGCCCCGAATGCAGGTCGACGTAGCCCTCGATCAAGGCGTCGAAGTCGATTTCATCGCCGTGCTTCTGGCGCCGCTGCACGGCGTGTTCCCCGCGCAAGGCCTCGAATGTCTTGCGTAGTCTTGCCGAGAGCCCCGCATACTTGCGCAAGGTCTCCGCCACGAATGGTTCGTCCACGGGATGGACGTCGATCTCGCGCAGGACGCACCACTCCTTGCGGTAATGCTGACGCTTGTAATCCCATTCGTTGTAGAGGAAGGCACCCTCTTCGTGGTAAGTACCCTTCCAGACGTCCTCGGCCTTCTTCACGCTTTCGGGGGCGTAGCCCCCATCACCCGCAGGCACCAGATATTCGTCGGGGATGTCACCGAGATCCTGGGTGATCGATTGCATCAGGGCACGCACATCCGGAGGCGTGGCGAGCTGTTCGCCGTCGAGGAGCAGCGTAGTCTCGCTGTGGTCGGATTGTTCCTTGCCCGCGGCAAATCGGCGCTCGTCTTGGCCCGGGGGCGGCGGCATCTTTCCAGCGAGCAGCTTCTTTAGGGCGTTTTGCAGGGCCACGCGCTCTTGTTCGATGCGTTCGGCGAGTGCTGCGGCCACGGCGCCACCGTCGAGCACCCCCTGGTAGGGACGGGGTTCGGGGATGGGTTCGCCGTACAGGGCGGTCAAGGCATCATAAGTTGCGTCGACGGTCGCGTCTGCCGTTTCCAGGCGGGCAATCCAGGGCCGCCATGCTTGGGCGGCTGGCGGACGGTCGTGAAGGGCGCGCAGTTCGCGATACAGCCCGGGGAGCTCGCGCGCCAGACAGGCGTCCAGCCGGATGGTCTCCAGGGCATGGAAGAGTGCACAGGCGTAGTCCGGGTCGGGGAAGGCGTGGCAGCATGTCACGAGCCGCTCCGGATCGCGGCCTGGAAAGGTCCCAAACCACGTCTGCGCCCAGAGGTGGGCAGCCATGGCTTTGTAGAGGCGCAGATTCTCTGCCCGCGTCGGGCGACACGCGATCGATGCGGGCAGAAAGAGGCGTGTCGTGTCGGTGAAGGCGTGCTCGCCGACCTCCAGGCGAAGTCGCCTACCCGACAGGGCTTGCAGGAAGAGCTCCAGCATAGGGCCCACATCCTCGAGCGTGACCGCGCGCCCGCGCTCGGCGCGCGCGGTGGCAAAGGCCTCGACCGCGCCTAGGGCCGCGATTGCGGGATACAGCCCCATTTTATCGTAGACGTCCATCGCCTGGATGATCCAGGCCTCAGTGTCGTCTTGGGTCATGCGTTTCAGGCCATCGGCGGCGCGGTTTGCGAGATGGAACGCGAGCTCGGGATTGGTCTTGGCGACAATAGCGATCCAGTGGCGTGCGAAGTCCTGCTGGTCCCGAGCGAGCGAGGCAAGCGACACGGCGGCCGCATGGCTTGTGCGGCGCAGTGACAATGCTGCGTCGAGCTCCTCATCAAGCCAGTCCTCGATCTCTGCGGCCGTCAGGGCTTGGGAATTGGCCATTATGTGCACCCCTGACAGACAGGCTGGCCCCGCAACGCGCGCGCTTCCTTTCTGTTATCCTCAAGGCCATGGAGATCGTCCTTTATCACCGTCCCTATTGCCACCTCTGCGAAGAAATGGCGCAAGCCCTTGCCCCGATTGCCGCCGAGACCGGTCTTGTCGTCCGCATGGTCGATGTCGATAGCGACCCCGCGCTCGAGGAGCGCTACGGTCTCGCGGTTCCGGTATTGGTCCACGAGGGCGCGGAGGTCTGCCGTTATCGTCTGGACGCGGCGGCCGTGCGCGCGGTGGTGGCCGCTAAAAGAGCGAGGCACTGAGTTCATGGATAGCGGCGAGCATCTCCGGGTCGTCGGTGAGGGCCTGGGCGATCGCACCGCGACACGCGGCTTGGGCACTGATTCCTGAAGCCATGAGTTTGGCGGCGTGCACGAGGAGCCGCGTACTTGCGCCTTCTTCGAGACCGCTGCCCTTCAGGTTGCGTGTCATGGCCGCGAAACGGACCAGCTTGGCGGCGATCTCGTCGCCGACCCCGCTTTCGTGGTCGACAATGCATTTTTCGAGATCGGCCGACGGGTAATCGAACTCAAGGCCGACGAAGCGCTGGCGGGTGCTTTGCTTCAGATCCTTCAATACGCTCTGGTAGCCCGGATTGTACGAAATCGCCAAGGCGAATTCGGGGGGTGCGTTCAAGACCTCTCCGGTTTTTTCGATCGGCAAGGTGCGCCGATCATCGGCCAGGGGGTGGATGACGACGGTCGTATCCTTGCGGGCCTCCACGATCTCATCCAAATAACAGATCCCGCCCACGCGCACCGCATGCGCAAGCGGACCGTCGATCCATACGGTTTCGCCCGCGGTGATCAAATAGCGTCCCACGAGATCCGAGGCCGTGAGATCATCGTGGCAGGAGACCGTCACGAGCGGGCGCTTGAGGCGCCACGCCATATGCTCCATGAATCGCGTCTTGCCGCAGCCCGTGGGGCCTTTCAGGAGTACCGGAATTTTATTGCGATAGGCCCCTTCGAATAGAGCAATCTCGTCGCCTTGGGGCTCGTAGTAGGGCTCCTTCGTGATGAGGAGGGCCTCGGTTCTCATGACGTTTGTTTTCACGTGTCCCTCTGTGTGTTGCCCCGCAGACCTTCCCAGTATGCCAAAATCATCATGTCCCCGAAAAGCGATTGACGGGTACCCCAGGTCTCTCCACAATGGAATCGATCATGCGGGACCGCGGGGTTCTTCCCGCGCTGGCAGCGTGGTCGCTCGTCCCGGCGCTCGTCGACTCTCTCTTATGGCCTCATAGAAATTTTCTAATGTTGGTTGTGGCTCTTACGGGCTATTTGAGCGTATAAAGTGCACGTCCCCTACCGGCGCGAGCCGCAGCTGGCTTTGGGTGAACGCACCCCTGAGGAGGTCGCTTAATGGCGGATGTAGTCGCAACACATGAGACCATCGTCGTGGTGGGCGGCGGTATAAGCGGCATGACCGCTGCCGTCGAGGCCGCTGAGACCGGCAAGAACGTCATCCTGCTTGAGCGGGCGCCTTCGTTAGGGGGCCGCGTCAGCCAACTCTATAAGTATTTCCCGAAATTGTGTCACCCCACCTGCGGCATGGAGATCAATCTCCGTCGCTTACGAGGCAACAAGCGCATCAAGGTGCTGACGCAGGCCGAGGTCCGCAAGATCGAGGGGCACGCCGGCGATTACAAACTTTCGGTAACCCTCCACCCACGCTATGTGAACGACAACTGTACGGCCTGCGGCGAATGCGGCCAGGCGGTGTCCGCCGAGATTCCCAACCCCTTCGATTACGGTATGAGCCGCATGAAGGCGGCCTACCTACCCTCGCTGATGGCCTATCCCCAGCGTTATGTGATTGATCCTTCGATCCTCGGCACGGCCGACGCCGAGAAGGCCAAGGCCGCGTGCAAATACGGCGCCATCGATCTCGACATGAAACCCGAGACCATCACCTTAAGTGCGGGCGCCGTGGTCTGGGCGACCGGCTGGCGGCCTTATGACGCGGCTAAGATTCAGCCCTACGGCTACGACCGCTTCGCCAATGTCATTACGAGCGTGGAGTTCGAGCGCCTGTCGGACCCGCGTGGGCCGACAGCGGGCCGTATCGTGCGCCCCTCCGATGGCAAGGAGGCCAAGAACGTGGCCTTCATCCAGTGCGCGGGATCCCGCGACCGCAATCATTTAAAGCATTGCTCGCGTATCTGTTGCATGGCTTCCCTGAAGCAGACGACCTATATGCGCGAGCACTTCGGCGACGAGGCGCAGTCGACGATCTACTACATCGATATTCGCGCCATAGATCGATTCGAGGATTTCTATCAGAAGGTACAGGCCGATCCCGCGGTTCGTTTCCTGAAATCGAAGGTCGCCAACATAACGGAGGACGAAGCGACGGGTGATGTGATCCTGCACGGCGTTGATACCGAAGGCTACCATCGCTACGACAATCGCCACGACCTGTGCGTCTTGGCGGTCGGCATGGAACCGAGTGTCGATGTCCGGTCGATCGCCGATGTGCGAGTCGATGCGAGCGGCTTCATAGAGCTGGGTGCGACCGACGGGGGCATATTCGGCGCCGGTTGCGCGGCCAACGCTCTCGACGTGAACCGGTCGGTGCAGAGCGCCACCGCAAGTGTTTTGCGCGCCGTGCAGGTGGTGAACCGCGTCGCTAAGGCGGAGGGTTAAGATATGGCGGACATGAAGATCGGCGCGTACGTGTGCCAAGGTTGCGGTCTGGGTGAACGGCTGGACACCAAGGCCTTGACCTTGGTGGCGCAAAAAGAAGGCAAGGCGCACCTGGTGCGCGAACACGAATTTCTTTGTAACGCCCAGGGCATCGCGATGATCCAAAAGGATATCGACGAGGGTGTGAACAGGGTGGTCATAGCTGCCTGCTCGCGGCGCGCCAAGACGGAAGCCTTCGGCTTCGAGAACGTCGCGGTCTCGCGCGTGAATCTCCGCGAGCAAGTGATATGGGCGCAGCCCGCCACGGACGAGGCCCGCGAACTCACCCAGGAAATGGCCGCCGATTATGTGCGCATGGGCTGCGCTGAGGCGAAGAAGGTGGTGGCCCCCACCCCGAACGCCGAACACGGGACCGATAAACGGGTGTTGGTGGTGGGCGGCGGTATTACCGGGATGACCGCGGCCCTCGAGGCGGCCCGCGCCGGCTACGACGTCCTCTTGGTCGAGAAGACAGGCGCTTTGGGTGGCTATATGGCCAAGCTCCACAAGCGGGTCCCGTACCAGGAGCCGTTCGCCGACCCCCAGGCCACCGGCATCGAGGGGCTCGCGGCCTTGGTGAGCCAGGATCCGCATATCAAGGTTTACCTCAACTCCACGACGACGCGGACGAGCGGCGCCCCCGGGCGTTTCAGCGTCGACATCACGACGGAAAGCGGCCAGACCGCGACCGAAAATGTCGGCGCCATTGTCATGGCGAGCGGTTTTAGTCCCTACAACGCGACCAAGCTTCCCGAGCTCGGCTACGGCAAGAGCCAGAATGTCGTCGACCAGGCAGGTCTCGAGGATCTCGCGCGCACGGCCGCGGCGAAGGGCGAGCCTATGCGGCGGCCCTCGGACGGGAAGGAGATCAAGAGCGTGGTCTTCGTTCAGTGCGCGGGCCAGCGCGACGCCACCGGTACCCACCTTAAGTACTGCTCCGGCCATTGCTGTAATACGAGCATGAAGCAGGCCATGTATTTCAAGGAGCAAAACCCCAACATAGACACGGCCATCATCTATACCGATCTTCGGACGCCTGGAAATGGGGAGGACTTCTACCGGAGCGCCCAAAGGAAGGGAGTGATCTTCACCAAGGGCAAGGTGGGGTCGATCGACGTGGATGGCGCCGGTTCGGCAACCGTCCACTTTCATGACCTGATCCTGGATGACAAGGCCGCGACCATGCGGGGCGTCGATCTCGTGGTCCTTGCCACAGGCCAGGTTCCGAACTCGGGCGTCAATATCGATATTCCGCCGGACGCGGAGGATGTGGACGCCGCGAAGGCGGGCGAGCACGCCGTGTCGGTGCTGAACCTCACCTACCGCCAGGGTCCCGACATTCCGCAACTGAAATACGGCTTCACCGATTCGCATTTCATATGCTTTCCCTATGAGACTCGCCGCACCGGCATCTATGCCGCAGGTCCCGTGCGGCGGCCGATGGATATCACGCAGGCGGTGGAGGACGCCACAGGCGCTGCCCTGAAGGCCATCCAAGCCGTCGAGAACGCAAGCCTTGGGCGCGCTGCTCACCCACGATCGGGTGACTTGAGTTTCCCGACGTTCCGGCGCGAGGGATGCACGCAGTGCAAGCGCTGTACGGTCGAATGCCCGTTTGGCGCCATCGACGAGGACGAGCAGCGCTATCCGCAGTTCAACGAAAGCCGCTGCCGTCGGTGCGGGACATGCATGGGGGCATGCCCGGTGCGCGTCATATCCTTCGAGAATTACTCCGTTGATAGCGTCGGTTCCCAGATCAAGGCCATTGACGTGCCGGACGAGTTTTCCGAAAAGCCCCGCATCCTGTTGCTCGCCTGTGAAAACGACGCCTATCCGGCGCTCGATATGGCAGGGGTCGCGGGACATACCTCGAGCGCCTTCATCCGCACCATCCCGGTCCGATGCCTGGGTTCGGTGAACATGATATGGATCACCGATGCCTTGAATAGCGGCTATGATGGAGTCATGTTAATGGGTTGCCGACATGGCGACGAGTATCAGTGCCACTTCGTGAAAGGCTCGGAGCTTGCGAGTTACCGCATGAGCAAGATTGACGACACCTTGAAAAACCTCAACCTAGAGAAAGATCGGGTGCGGGCGCTCGAGGTCGCCATCGCGGACATAGGCCGGGTTCCGGCGCTCATCAACGACTACGCCGCCAAGATCAAGGAAATCGGCATGAGTCCGTTCAAGGGCTTCTAGGAGGCAGAAGTGGGCGATATCAACACGGCAATGGCGGAGCAGTACCGCAACGATTTCCTGAAGGAAGTCGAGGCGAACGTCGAGGACGGCCAGTGGGTCAAGATGTGCATGCAGTGCGGCGTCTGTTCGGGCTCCTGTCCGCTCGGCCCGGCCTGGGAGCATCCTCCGCAGGAGCTCTTCATGATGATACGCGCCGGCCGACGCGACGAAGTCTTGAAGAGCGAGTCCATGTGGATGTGCACGTCCTGCTACAACTGTATCGTGCGCTGCCCGCGCGAACTGCCCATCACGCACATAATGCACGGGCTCGCCAACTACGCGCATAGAATGGGGCTCGCCCCCAAGATGAACCCGACGCGCCGCTTTGCCAAGAAATTCTGGAACAATCTTGCGAAGTCGGGGCGCGTAAACGAGATCGAGCTATCCGTAGGCCTTTACTTCATGGACGGGTTCAAGACAGGCATTGCTCGGGCCTGGGCTATGAAGGACATCGGGATCGGAATGTTGAAGGCGAAGCGCCTGAACCCTTTTGGTTTTCTGACGCACAAGGGCTGTAAGGACAAGAAGGGCATCCACAAGATGCTGAAGAAGGCGCGAGAGATCGAGGATCGGCGTAAAGGCTTTGCCGCCTGAGGAGTCCCCATATGGCAAGAAAAGAATATTCCTTCTACCCCGGCTGTTCGTCGGAACGCCTTACGTCTGCATCCAATTACATGGTATCGGTCGAGGCCATGTGCAAGAAGCTTGACGTTCAGCTAAACGAGATCCCGGACTGGAACTGTTGTGGCGCCTCCATCGGCTATGCCGAGGGCGGTGAGTTGCCGCGCCATGTGATGAACGCTCGCAACCTCGCGATCTCCGAACAGGTTAATAAGGGCCAGGATGTCGTGGCCACCTGTGCGGCTTGTTGGCTCGGGGCGCGGGAGACCAAAGACCGCCTTGCCCACGACAGCGATCTGCTTGCCGAGACCAATGAGGCCTTACGCGAGGCTGGCATGAATCTCCAGTACAAGGGGGAGCAGGAGGTTCGGCATATGGTCGAGGTCTTGATCGAGGACCTGGGCTATGACGAGTTGAAGAAACCGGTCGTGAAGTCTTTGGAGGGCATCAAGTTCGCGGGCTACGTCGGCTGTCAGACGAACCGCCCCTTCGGGATCGTGGGCGAGTCGTTCGAGAACCCGAAATATCTTGATAAGCTCGTTGAGATCGTAGGTGGCGAGCCGGTCGAGAAATATGATCAGAAGGTGACATGTTGCGGCGGCGCGCTGGCCTTCTCTGAGCCGGAGAAAAGCCAGGCGCAGATCAAGAAAATCATAGAGTCAGCCTACGATCATGGCGCCGAAATGATCGTGACCCCCTGCCCCGTCTGCCAAATGAACGTCGAGGTCTATCAGGGCCAGATCAATAAGCGCTACGGGACGAAGTTCAATATGCCCGTGACTTACTATAGCCAGCTTATGGCGGTCGCCTACGGCGGAAGCGCGAAGGACGCTGGTCTCGACGGCCAGATCATCCGCGCACGCAAGCTCGAGGAGATCGCCGCCAAAGGGGCGCGGTGATCGCCCGCCGATCGCCGTGAGGCGCTTATGCGCGCGAGCGGCCGCTCAGTACCGGCGCGAGGGTTCTTGATTCCAGGGGTGAGGCGGCGCCTATTCTTGGGGTGGGGCGGGCGCCGCTTCGCGTCCTGATGTGTGATTTGCGGCCGGGTTTATTTCGAGTTACGGGCCCGTACGCGGGCCTTCTCGGTCGGCAGCAATAAAGAAGCGGCGGGAACGTCGAGGGCCGCGGCAATCCTTCCTACGCAGTCTATCCCGATATTACGTTTACCACGCTCCATATCGCTGACATAGGCGCGATTGACGCCGCTCAGGGCCGCGATATCGTCTTGCGTAAGCCCGCGCAGCTGGCGGGCCCGCTTGAGGTTAGTGGCGAGGTAATCTCGTTCCGCACTGGGTGCCATGCCACAAAGTGTATTGTAGCGACAAGGGCATTGGCAAGGCTCGGTCCGACGGCTTTTTGTAGACTCACGCCATGGACACACTGGCCAAGCGCCTGCGCTACGCCCGGGAGCGGGTGGGGCTCTCACAATCCGAGCTCGCGAGGCGCGTAAAGATTCGTCCGCAGGCCATCCAATTCATCGAGGGCGGTCACGTCCGCAGGCCGCGCAGCATGGTCGAGATCGCCCGCGCCCTCGGGGTCAATGCCGAGTGGTTGCTGCTTGGCGAGGGGGCGGTGGAGGTGGCCGTACGCGAACCGTCCGAGCACTATCGAGGGGAGCCTGCCTTGAGCGACGAGGCGGTCGCCATAGCCCGTCTATGGATGGAGCTCCCGCAGAGCCAGCGCGTGGCTGTGAAGGAGACGCTGCTCGCCTTGCTGAAGGCCCAGCCCTGAGGGGCCACACCGCCCGCGAACGTGGCTGTCATGCCCGCAGTCCGAGTCACGTCGGTTTGGGCGGCAGTGAGCGTTTCCCCGCCCGCCGCCGCCGGGCTCGCGCCCGCAGGTGATCGCGGGCAGGTCACGGATATATCCACCTGAATCGTCAGCGGGAGGCTAGCAGTTCCCGCACGACTCCAGTCCACGTCGCCGCGAGATTGTCGCGATTGTATCCGCCGCCGCCCATCGCCAGCACCCGTCCTTGCGCGTATTCGCCGGCAAGCGCGCAGAGACGCTTTGCGGCATGGCGGTGGGCCTCGGGTGTCAGGGCGAGGTGCGCGAGCGGGTCGCCGGCGACGCTATCGGCGCCCGCCTGGAGCAGGATGATCTCGGGGCGTGCGGCGCGCACGAGTACCTCCACCTCGTCAAAGGCGGCCAGGAACTCGCGATCGCCAGCGCCAGGTGCGAGCGGGATATTGAGCTTGCGTCCCGCGCCCGCGTCCCGGCCGCTCTCGTCGCGCCCACCGGTCCCGGGGTAGAGGAAACGACCGTCTTCGTGGATGTCGGCGCTAAAGACGCAGGGATCGTCCTCGAAGTCGTAATAAACGCCGTCGCCGTGGTGCGCGTCGATATCTACATAGGCGATCCGGGTCAGTCCTTGGCGCTTTAAGGCCTCGATCAAGACCCCGATATCGTTGAAGACGCAGAAGCCACCCGCGCCCGTGCGGCGGGCATGATGGAGTCCCGCGATGGGCACGAAGACCCGCGAGGCCTCTCCCCGTAGCAAGAGGGTCGCGCCAGCCAGGACCGATCCCACGACATGAGAGGCGGCATCGAAGATGCCGGGGACGGCGGGCGTGTCGCCCTGATCGAGGAAGCCGCCGCCGGACAGCGACTGGAGGCGTACGCGTCGGACATAGGCGGCGTCGTGAAACCACGACAGCGCCTCGTCCGTGGCAGCGACCGGGGCCGCTGCCTTGACGGTGCGGTCGAGACCCTGTCGCGCCAGTTCCGTGAGAAAGGCCGATAGCCGATCCGGGCCAAACGGATGGCCGCCGCCGAACCCGTAACGGCCCAGGGCCTCGCCCTGGTAAAGGACTACGTCGTGCCGCATGGGTGTCACTGTGCGCCAGCTCGCCCTACTCGACAAGCGCCCACTCAAGACCGCCGGAGGGCTGCCTTGGCGGGGCCGATCGCGGCGTCTTCCCGGCCACTAGTGTCCGCTATCGATCCCCGGCACAATGCCCTATGCCCGATATCACTACCGCATCACCGCGCCTAGCCTCCGATCGCGTGTCCTTCATCGAGATCCTGGGGCAGGCCGTCGCGAACATCACGCCCTCTGCCATGGCTACGGTGACGATCTCATTCGTGGCGGCACAGGGCGGTCTCTGGACCTGGGCCGTGTATCTGGCGGTGGGCCTCGTCATGATCCTGGTGGCCGCGCAGGTGGCGACGCTCGCCCGCGAGGCCCCCGCCGCAGGGTCCCTATTCGTCTCCGTCAGCCGGACCCTGCACCCCCTGGCCGGGGTGTTGAGTGGCTGGGCCATGACCGGGGGCTATTTCGGGGCCGTGATCGGCGCACCGATCGTGGGTGGCTTGTTCGTCTCCAAGGCCCTGGCTATCGTGGGCATGACGCTTTCCTGGCCATGGACTGCTCTGGTGTTTGCCGGCGTGTCGTGGGCCCTGACGGTGCGCGATGTCGATCTGGCCGCGCGCTATAGTTTGATCGTTGAGGCCGCGTCCCTTTTGATCATTTTAGCGATTGGGGTGTGGACGCTCTGGCAGGCACCTGCGCCCAAGGCCGCGTTCGATCCGGCCACGTTTGCCGCGGGTCCGTTTTTTCGGGCGATGACCCTGAGCATCCTTGCCTATGGCGGCTTCGAGACGGCGGCGAACTTCGGACGCGAGGCCCATGCCCCGCGGCGTGACATCCCAAGGGCCATCCTCGCGGCTGTGGTCGCGAGTCTCGTGTTTTATGTATTCATGGCCTATGTCGAGATGACGGGTTTCGGCGGCCATGCCCAGGAGCTTGCGCACAGCGAGACACCGCTCAGCGTGCTCGCGCTGCGCGAGGGCTTGCCGGCCTTGGCCTTCTCGTCGGATCTGGCCATGGCCATCGCCGCTTTCAGCGCCACCATCGCCACCATGAATAGCCTCGGCCGGATCCTGTACTCCATGGGTCGGCACAAGGTGCTCCCGGCGGCTCTGGGTGAGGTCGGTCGACACGGTACGCCGGCGATCGCCTTGCATGCTCTCGGCGCCTTGATCTGTGGCTTTGTCGTTATGGCAGGCGCCTTGCATTGGTCTCCGCTTGTCATCATCAATCTTTTTGGTGTCTTTACCGCTCTTGGGTTTATCATGATTTATCTGCTGGCGATGGTCGCGGTCCCGGTGTTTCAAAGGCGCCGCGGTCTGCCGCCGTCGCGACCGGCGCTTGCCGCCTTGGTGATCGCGGGCCCACTTTTGGTGTATGTTTTTGGTGAAAACTTCTGGGGGGCAAAGGGGGTGACCTTAATGGCGGCTTACGGTTTTCTCATCTACCTCGGTATCGGCGGCGGGCTCTATGCGGCCTGGCGCCGGCGCGCCGATCTGCCAGCTGCTGCGTTTCTGTTTGCGCGCGACGATGACTGACTGGTGCGAGCGGGACCGATCGTTGGTCGCGGGGGACGGTCCCATGCGCTGGTCCTCGTTCGAAACCCGCCGTCTTGGCACGCTTTTCATGGCCTACGTCGATCTCTGCCCGTTTTTCGTGTCGCTCGGTCGTCCGCACGAGGTGCGCGATTGGGCGCAGGCCCGCGGGCTTTCGCCCCTTGCGTGGGATGACGGGGCGCCGCGCCTATTGCAGGATGTGGTTCGGGCGGTCGTCGACGGCGGAGAGCCCTACGAGGGGCCGATCGGTTTCGTGCGTGAAACGGTCTTCCAGCGTTCGGTGCTCGCCGCGACCTGCGCCATTGCGCGCGGCGAGACCCGAACCTATGGCGAGATCGCGCAGGCCATAGGGCGCCCGAAGGCGGCGCGCGCGGTGGGCAGCGCGCTCGCGGCCAATCCCCTGCCGCTTTTGATCCCCTGCCATCGGGTCGTGGGGGCGGGCCGACGGCTCGGTTTTTACTCGGATGGCGGGCCCGAGATGAAGCGTCGATTACTCGGTTGGGAGGATGTGGACGTGGCGTGCTGGCGCTGAGGCGTGGACCGGAGCCGAACGAGGAAGATTGAGGGCTGGGCCTTGTGGTGCTCCCCCAATGAGAGAGGCGAGCCCCCGCTACGCAGTGACCAGCCCACACCCTCATTATCGTGTCCGGGGGGCAGGATAAGCAAGATGAACTGCTCCCGCCAAGCCTAGACGGCTATCGCGTGAGTTTCGTGCTTCATCGCGGTGAAGCTTCCACCGCTCCACAACTCGGACGGTTGTATGCGGAAAAACCTGTTCTTGGACGTTCGTCGGCCGCCATAAAAGGACACACGGGTGCCGAGAAATCGGCATCCCTACCGCGACCGGTCCAGTGGCGGTAGCGAAGCGAACGCGATGGGGTGTCACCAGTCGAGCTTGGCTAGGCCGCGAAGACAATTCCCACGTGTTTGCGGGTCGTATCGGTTCGTGCGGGCCCAATGATGATCTGGACATCGAGCCCCAGTCGCGCCAGCGCGTTGAGCATCTTCGCCTCGCTAATACCTCGGAACTGGCCGCGTAGCATTTGCGAGAGTTTGGGTTGGGTGAGACCGATAACGGTGGCTGCTTTTTGTTGGCTCCATTGCCGTTCCGCGATGACCTCGCCGATCTTGGCGGCGAGTTGGGCCTTCACCATCATCTCTTCGGCATCGGCATGGCCCAAGTCTTCGTATACGTTCCCACAACCTCGTTCAATGTTATTCATAATTCCCTCTTTGCGCGTGGCGTTCGGCGGCTTGCAAGCGATCGCGGATTTTGTCGATGTCGAGCTTGGGCGTTGCGACCCCTTGTGTCGATTTTTTCTGGAAGCAATGGAGCACATAGACGGCCTCGGCAAACCGTACCGTATAAACCGCTCGGAATGTCCCGCCCTCCGACTGCTCTACGACCTCCAAAACACCCGCCGACCCGAAGCCCTTGAGCGGCTGGCTTGATCATGCTTTCCGCCACTCTGCGCCAGATAGAGCGCATAACCGAAGGTGTCTTGCACATCTTCCGGCATTGCGCCGAGATCCTTTTTGGCGCTTGCTACCCAGAACAAAGGCTTTATCGCTCAATTATACCTATATAGGGATAGTGAGGGCAAGGCAGTGAATCCTCCCACGGCTATAGTCGGGGCTTCAGGTTCTGCGGGCACTGGCCTGCGCATGCTGCCGTAGTGTCGAGGGCGTGACCGGGATTCTCGGTTGTATCGCGGAACTTTAGCCACGAGCACCCGCCTGGGTCTTCCGACCCGTGAGCCCCAGCTTGACTAGCGGCCAAGGCTTCGGCTGTGCCCATAGGATGCGCGGTGTTATAGCTCAAAATCCAAAAAGCGATTTCCGCCGTTGCCGATACCTTTGAGACCCCCAATTCCTGGGCAAAGGGGATCGATACGAGATGGCTTTATGATCGGCCGGGGAGCCATGATCTTGTTGGTGATTTCGGCCGCCCATGCCTGTCGGCCGGGGACCGTTCAATTCGCTAACGGATCGACGACGCCGGCCCGCGTATCGCGTTTCTTGCTTGACCAAGCCTAAGGTCGACAGCCAAAAATCCGGCAGGTCGTCGCGGAAGACTTGCAGTGGGAAAAATTGCGGTCCGATGTGGACGACGTTCCATCGCGGCGTGGCCCCGAAGACCAACAATATGATGTACAAGTTAGTCTCGGGCGTTTGCAGGGCCCGAAATTTCGCATAGTCTGGGCGCATGCCAAGCCGCCAAACGACGATTGCCGTTCCCGTCGCCTACGATTTCGGAGCGGCGCTTGCGTTCTTGCGCGAGTCGCCATCGGCGGTCCTCGAGTCCGTGGATGGCCACACTTATCGCCGGGCATGGCAAGCTGGTCGGGCGTGCGAGCTTGTGAGTGTGGAACAGGTGGTAGCGGGGCTTCGGGTGCGCGTGGAGGGGCCGCGCGTCGATGCCAAATCGCTTGCCGAGGCGGTGCGCAAGGTCCGCCATATCTTTTCGCTCGACGTCGAAGCAGGTGCCTTTCAGGAACTGGTGGCGACCGATCCGATTCTTGCGCGCCTAGTCGGGGATGACCGCCATGCGCGCCCGGTTTTGATCGCCGATCCGTTCGAATCCCTTGTATGGGCCATCATCGGTCAGCAGGTGGGTGTGGGCTTTGCCCGCAGCCTGCGTCAGGCCCTCGTCCACGTGGTCGGCCGCGAGGCGACGTTCGGGGCGGCCCGGTTCGGGATCATGCCGGAGGCACAAGCGCTTGCCGGCGTTGATGAAGAGGTCCTGCGCGCCTTGCACTTTAGTCGCGCGAAGATTCGCACTCTGCGTATAGCGGCGCAGGCCACCGTGGAAGGCGCGCTCGATTTCGCGTCGTTCGCCGCGCTGCCGGGGGACCAGGCGCTCGCGGCCTTGACGCGTTTTTCGGGGATAGGCCCGTGGACTGCGGAAATGGTCTTGATGCGTGGTCTGGGGCTCCGCTCGGTGTGGCCGGCGGCCGATCTTGGGCTACGGCGCGCCTTGGCTCACGCCCAGGACCACGGGGCCCCCGTGAGCGAGGCCTGCGCGCGCGCCTTGGCGCTTCCCTGGTCGGGATGGGAGGCTTGGGTCGCATACTTCGCTTGGCGCTCGCTCACCCGATCTGCAAGAGACCCCTAAGGGCGCGGCCACGGTCTCGAGGCGCGCCGCCCGTTTTTGGGCAAGAAGGCCGCAAACCTCGGGGTGACCTGAAAGCAGGCCTCTAGGCGACCACGATCCCCTGGATCGCAGCATAGAGACCGAAGCCTGCGGTAATGGTGATGACGCCGAGCACGAACGCTGCGTAAAGCCCCTGGAGGCGCAAAGCTCCCGGGAGGGCGTGGCGTGCGAGCAGGTACAAGAATCCGAGCACGATCGGCAAGAGAATCGCGTTCATGACCTCCATCGCGACCCCGAGGCTCACTAGGTTGACGTTGGAGGCGACCAGTGCCCCGCCGAGCACGAGCAGGGTCGTGAAGATCCCGTAGAACCACGGGGCCTCACGCGGGTGGTGCTCGAGGGAGTGTTTGAAGCCCATGACCTCTCCTACGCCGCGCGCTGCCGTCAGCGATACCACGATCGTGGCGACCGCCGCCGCGCCGCTCATCCCCAAGGCGAAGAGCAATCGGCCGGTGCTTTGGCCCAAGAATGGCGTCAGGGCGTTGGCGATCTGCTGGACGGTGTCGAGGGGGGCGTGGGGATTGCTGCGCCCTATGGTGGCGGCGGTTGCGACCAGCACCGAAGCCATGATGAGCTGCGTCACGACCGCGCCTATGGCCGTGTCGATCCGCGCCATCCTGAGTTGATCGAGGCGCAACCCCTTATCGACCACCGCCGACTGTTGGTAAAACACCATCCAGGGCATGATCACGGCGCCCACATTGGCCGCTGCGAGGTAGAGGTAGCCCGGATCGTGGAACGGGATCTGCAGACTTTGGCGCAGCAGCGGACCCAGGGGCTGGTGGGTGCGGAAGGCGACGAATAGGAATGCGAATTCGAAGGCGCCGACCGCGAGCGCCACCCGCTCCACCCCGGTATAAGAGGCGGTCCACACCATAGTGATGAGACCGCTTACGAGGATCAACATGGTGATCCATCGCGGTACCCCGAACAGCAGGCCGACCCCGGCCATGCCGCTCAGTTCTGTGAGGAGTGCCCCGAGACAGGACAAGGCCAGGGTCCCGACAGACAGCCACGCAAAGCCGCGACCGAAGCGCTTGGCGATCAGTTCGCCATGCCCTTCGCCCGTGACGATCCCGAGGCGCACCGTCAATTCCTGGACGATATAAAGAATGGGGATCAGTACGGCCTGAAGCAGTAAAAGCTTATAGCCCCACTGGGCGCCGCTCTGGGCGGCTGTGATCACGCTGCCTGCGTCGGTATCTGCCAACATGACGACCAAGCCGGGGCCTATGACGGCGAACGCCGAGCGCCAGGGGTTGGACCATCTGTCGGAGCGCCGACGCGACCAAGACATGAATGATGCCCGTGAGTTGACGTTAACAATAATAAGATTCATTGTCATTTAACGCAAGAGGATTAGTATGCACTAATATAGAGCATTTGCCCCATTTTGGGATGGGCGTAGCGCCCGAAAATGGCGTATTTTGGGGGATGCGTCACTGGCCCGAATCTTGCCAAAGGGGATAGCGTGGTGAGTCCAGCGGAGAACATTATAGAGAATCTGACCACCGCGGTCGTTGTCGCGGATACGGCTTTGCGCCTTCAGGCCGTGAACCCGGCGACCGAGATGCTATTCGAGTTGAGCGCCAAGCAGATGGTCGGACAACAACTCCAGAGGCTGTGGCCGCAAACCGCCCCCCTCGTGAGCCTGTTCGCCGATACCTTGCAGACCGCCCATTCGTTCACGCGCCGTGGCCTGCCCTTACTGTTGCCGGGTCGCGAGGCCATCGTGGATATGACGGTCACCGCCCTCTTGCCGGGTCGCAATGTCGATAGGCGTGACGCCGCTTTGCTACTCGAGCTCACTCAGGTCGACCGGCTGCGTCGATTAGCGCAAGAGGAGGAATTGATGGATAGGCATGTGGCGCAGCGGGCCGTGGTTAGGGGCCTCGCGCACGAGATCAAGAACCCCCTTGGGGGTTTGCGTGGCGCAGCACAGCTCCTCGAGCGCAAGCTCACGGAGAGCGAGCGGGAGTACACGCGCATCATCATTCGCGAGGCGGATCGCTTGCAGAGTCTGGTGGACCGCTTGGCGGAACCTGCCCGTCCCTATCTGCAGGCGCAGGTCAATATCCATCAGATATTGGAGCATGTCCGATCGTTGTTGCTGGCGGAGGTCGGTGAGAATGTCGCCTTTCGGCGCGACTATGACCCCAGCATCCCGGAGTTCGCCGCCGACCCCGACCAACTTGTCCAGGCGATCTTGAATCTCGTGCGCAACGCCGTGCAGTCCTCGAGCCGAACTGTCGTATTGCGGTCGCGGATCGAGCGGCAGTTCACCATTGGCCAGCGGCGCCACAAGCTCGTGTTGCGTACCGAGGTCGAAGATAATGGGCCGGGCGTGCCGCAGGCCCTCCGCGACACCCTCTTCTACCCTATGGTGACCGGACGCGCCGAGGGCAGCGGTCTCGGTCTGTCGATCGCTCAGGACATCGCCCGCAGACATGGCGGGCTCATCGAGTATGTGAGTCGTCCGGGACGGACGGTTTTTACGTTGTTTCTTCCTCTGAGGCAGGACTATGACGCGACAGGATAGCGTATGGATCATAGACGATGATGAATCGATCCGGTGGGTGCTGGAAAAGGCTTTCCAGCAGGCCGGCATGGCCACGCGTTGCTTCACGGGCGCGAGTATGGCCTTGGACGAGCTGCGGGATGAGACGCCGGATGTCGTGATCACGGATATCCGCATGAGCGGGCTTTCAGGGCTCAAGCTGCTCGAGTCCATAAGCCACACCCAGCCGTCGTTGCCCGTGATCGTCATGACGGCGCATTCTGACCTCGACAGTGCGGTGGCGGCTTATCAGGGCGGGGCCTTCGAGTATCTCCCGAAACCATTCGATGTCGACCACGCGGTGGGTCTGGCGCGCTACGCCATAGAGCACCGGCGTCAAGGGCAGGTGACTCATGCCGAGCGCCCCGAGGAGCCCCCTGAGATCCTGGGAGCGGCGCCTGCCATGCAGGAGGTATTCCGTGCTATCGGCCGGCTATCGGGCTCGCATATTACGGTCCTGATCAATGGCGAGTCGGGCACGGGCAAGGAGCTGGTCGCGCGCGCCCTGCATAATCATAGTCCAAGGTCGCGCAACGCCTTCATCGCCCTCAATATCGCCGCCATCCCTGCGGGCCTCCTCGAATCGGAACTCTTCGGCCACGAGCGGGGGGCCTTCACCGGGGCCTTGACGCAGCGGCGCGGCCGTTTCGAGCAGGCCGACGGCGGGACCTTGTTCTTGGACGAGATCGGTGACATGCCTTCCGACCTGCAGACGCGACTCCTGCGGGTCTTGTCGGACGGGCAATTCTATCGTGTCGGCGGTTGTGAAAAGATTCGCACCAATGTCCGTGTGATCGCGGCGACCCATCAGAATCTCGAACAGCGCGTCGCCGACGGCCTTTTCCGCGAAGACTTATTTCATCGGCTGAACGTCATTCGTGTCCATGTACCGCCGTTGCGCGAGCGGCGGCAGGACATACCGGTGCTTGCCAGGCACTTCTTGGCCGCCGCGGCGACCGAACTTAATGTTGAGGCGAAGGTCCTCGCGCCGGAGGCCGAACAGTATCTCTGCAAGCTGCCGTGGCCGGGGAATGTGCGTCAGCTCGAGAACACATGCCGATGGCTCACAGTCATGGCGCCTGGTCGCACGATTCGCATCGCGGACCTGGCTCCGGAACTGAAGGAGGTCGATCCTGCACAAACGGGCGTCGACTGGCGCGCGGGCCTGCGCATGATCGTTGAGCAGAGGCTCGCTCTGGGGGAAAAGGGGGTCTATACGGATCTAAGCACCCAGTTCGAGCAGACGCTCATCGAGGCTGCGTTGCGCCACACCGGGGGCCGCAAGCAGGACGCCGCCCGGCGCCTCGGCCTCGGCCGCAATACCTTGACGCGCAAGCTCAAGGACCTGGATCCTTGACGCCCCTTGAGTGCGTGGCAAGACGCACGAAAGCGGCGCTTGCCTGTCGCGCAAGTTCGCTCAAGCCGGTCACGGCACCTTGCGCATCGGGCGCGCAGGACTGGCGCAGGTTTACGGTCTGGCGTGCGAGGACTTGGCCCGTTGCGATATCGTAGAGGCGGGCGCTCGCCGTAAGTCGCACGAAGGCGTGGTGCGGCGCCGTGAAGTCTTGATCGAAGCGCGACAGCACGATGACTAGGCGATCGATGTGACTCGGAGGCTGCGCTCCGAACGCGGGCATCGCCCCGAGCCGCCAGCGAACGCGTGCCTTCAGCAAGGTGGCAGGCGGTGCGACCCAGCGGTTCTGCGCGTAGATGTGGAGGGCCGTGGGGTCCTTGTAGAGCAGCCGATAGTGGATGGTGGTGCCGGAAAGCCAAGGCAGGCTTTTGGCGCGCACGATGACGGGTGGGGCGTCGGCTAGCACGGCGTGGGCGCGCAGCGGCCCGAAGTCGTGATCGGTCAGTATTTCCGGGGCGCGTGACGGAAACAGGCTGCAGCCGGCGAGGCCTGCCACCATCAGGATGAGGGGAAACGCGCTAGCACTTTTCGTCATGATTCAAGGACCCTCTTTGTAACCTTTTTCTCCTGGCCCCGGCGCGCGTGGCCGGGCGCCGAGCAGAAGTTCGCGGGGGTGGTGGCGTAGCGAGCGGCTGAGGCGCTGAACATCGGCGGCGGCGCTCGCCAAGCGGTCGAGGGCGCGGTTCACCTTCGGAAGCGTGCGTGTTAGCACGACATCGCTCGCCCCCTGCGCGGTCTGGCTCAAGATTTTCAGGTGCTGGCTTAAGGCGCGCACCTGCCTGGTGAGCCCGGCCATCTGCGTAAGCGTCCGATTGGCCTCGTCTTCCATGGCGGGCAGGCGCCCGGCGGCGCGATTAAGCCGCGTCGTGAGTGCGCTCCACTGGCGACTCGCCTGCGCAGCGCGGGCGAGGACCGCGGCCAGATGACGTTGGTTGGCGGGGCCCAGGGTTTGCTCGAGATCGCGGCTTAGGATATTCAGCTGGCGCGCCGCGTCGGTGCCGGCGTGTTTTAAGCGGGAGAATAGCGACGGATGCATCGGGATGCGCGCGGGATGCGCGGCCGATGTCGGCAGTGGGCGCATGTCTGCGTTTGTGTTCAGCTCAAGCGCGGACATCCCGGTCACGCCTTGCAGTTTCAGTTGCGCGTACGTGCCGTGCGTGATCGGTATGTCCTGGTCGACCGCGATGGCAATCAGGATCTTGCGAGGATTATGCGGGTCCACGGCTATGCGTTTGACGATACCGGCGGTGATCCCCCTATAAAACACCGTGGATTGTGCCCGCAAGCCGAATACGTTGCCTTGGGTGACCACGATATAGGGGAGCTTGCGTTCATGGCTGCCGCCGATCCAGATTACGGCCATGAGGATGGCCGCGGTGAAGACCACCACGAATAGACCGGTGCGTAGCGCATAGGATCGGTTATTCATAAGGCCGCGCTCCTGAACACACGTTGTCCCCGCTCACCCGAGAACATGGTCGCCACGAAGGGGTGCGGACTTTCGGCGACCGCCGCCGGTGTTCCGCGCGCGACGATGCGATTGTCGGCTAGGATCGCGAGCGCCGTGCAGAGATCGTGCATGAGGTCGAGGTCATGGGTGATCACTACGGCCGTGAACCCGAGCTCGCGATGGAGGCCTTGAAGGTGGTGCACGAAGGCCTGGGCTGTGACCGGATCGAGACCGGACGTGGGCTCATCGAGAAACAAAAGCTCCGGCTCCAGGGCGAGCGCGCGGGCGAGGGCAACGCGCTTGACCATTCCTCCCGAGAGTTCCGCAGGTAGGCGCAAGGCCACCTCGGGAGCGAGCCCCACTTGTGCAAGCTTCATGTAGACAAGATCACGGATCAGTGCGGGCTCGATGGCGCGCGATTCCTGCAGTGGGAAGGCCACGTTTTCGAAGACGGTGAGGGCACTGAAGAGCGCGCCGCCTTGAAACAGTACGCCACAGCGATTGCGTAGCATGGCGAGCGGACCGGGCCCGATCCGATCCAGGCGCTCGCCGAACAGGCTGACATGCCCCGCGCTTGGTTGATCGAGGCCGATCATCTCCCGCACGAGGGTCGTCTTGCCGCTGCCTGAGCCGCCGACCAGACCCAGGATCTCTCCGCGAGCGACCTGCAGATCGATGTCCTCGTGGACGACATGTCGCCCGAAACGTGTCGTGACACGAGCCATATCGATGATGATGTCTGGGCTCATGGCAGGCCAACGCCTCGGAACGCGATTGCGAACAGGGCATCGACGAATATGACGGCGGTTATGGCCGTGACGACCGCATTGGTGGTTTCCACGCCGAGGCTCAGGGTGTTGGGCTGGATGCGCAGCCCGAAGTGGCAGGCAATCAGCGCCACGACGATGCCGAAGACTACCCCTTTCACGATGCCTAGCAGGAAATTGACGACTGGAACCGCGGATGGGATGGCGTGAAGGAAGCTCGGTATGCTGATCCCGAGGATGACGTGGGCCGCCACCATGCCGCCGAGCAGCCCGATGGCGTCCGTCCATATCACGAGCAGAGGGAGCGCGATCGCGAGCGCCACGATCTTCGGCAGAATCAGGCGCACGGTCTGGGAGATACCCATGGCCGAGAGGGCATCTAGCTCCTCAGTGAGGCGCATGACGCCGAGTTCCGCCGCCATCGCTGAACCCGAGCGTCCGGCCACCAGGATGGCCGCGAGCAGTGGCCCGAGCTCGCGCATGACGCTAAGACCCAATATATTGACGATGAAAGACTGGGCCCCGAAGGTCTGGAGCTCAAGCGCTGAAAGATAGCTCATGACGATCCCGACGAGCGCCCCGACCAGTGCCGTGATACCGAGCGCGCGCACTCCTGCCTCGTATATGGTCGCTGAGATGTCTTTCCACGGGATGCGACTTGGTTGGCGAAGCAGTTGTCCGCTATCGAGCGCGATTTGGCCCACGAGCGCCGTGAAGTCGAGCGCGTGCGACCAAAGCGCGCGCTCAAGCGCCATCAAGGTGTTGAGCAGTCCCGCGCCTACATGTGGAGGTGTATCGGGGGGCGCTTGTCGCTGCGACCATCTCTCGCAGAGTGTTACGTGTTCGGGGCGGACCTCGATTGCCCCGCGGCGCGTGAAGCCCTGGAGGCGCCAGAGGACGAGGGCCCCGACATTATCGAGGGCTTGTACCTCGCGGCAGTCCCAGACGACTTGGTTGCCCTCTTCAACGTATCTTCGCAGCTCCGAGGCCAAGACCCCGGCGCGCCCGTCGATGCCACGTAGTGTCCAGTGCCCCGTGAGCACGACCACGTTGCGCCCGCGCTCGTCGTGGCGCGCGGTATAGCCCGCGGCATCCAGGCGCGCCCCAGCCGCTGCCTGTTCGCCCCGACCGTCTATGATGCCCTCGTTCGTAACGCCGCCCTCGCCCGCCTCTCTCGTCGTGACATCATACCAAGGCCACTACGGGGCGTCATGGGTGAGCCTGGGCGTCGTAGCACCCGCCGCTCCCATGAAAAAGGTCTTGAGCAGAGGCAAGGTGTCGGTAACGTTGAGTCCTGCGCTCAGTATCGCGCGTGCCCATGCCCTGTCGGTGCGAAACGCGCGATTGAGGAGATCGGTCGCCACGAGCATGGCCAGGTTCTCCGCCTTGCGTTCTCGCTCGTAAGCCCGCAGGACGCGACGGCTGCCAGGATCGGTCGAGCGTGAGCGGGCGCTTTGTAGCGTCCTGATAAGCGTGTGTGCGTCAGCGAGTCCCAGGTTCACCCCTTGCCCGGCCAAGGGGTGCACGCGATGCGCAGCATCGCCCACAAGCGCGAACCGTGGACCTGTATAGTGCCGTGCATGGGAGGCGACCAACGGGAAATAAGCCCGCTCGCCCTCGACGTGCAGGGGTCCGAGATGATCCCCGAAGGCGTCTTGCAGGGCCCGCGCAAAGTCCGCGTCGGAGAGCGTGCGCAGGCGCAGCGCCTCTTGGTCGGCCGCAGACCAAATCAGGGAGGCGCGATGCGCATCGGGCAGCGGCAGGAGCGCGCAGGGCCCGTTGGCCAAGAAACGCTGCCATGCCACACCCTCATGCGCATTCCCTAGGCGAATATCGGCGCACACCGCGGTCTGGCCATAGCGATACTGAAGGACCGGCACGCCCAGTTGCTCCCGGATCACCGACTGCGCCCCATCGGCTGCGATCAAAAGCCGCGCGCGGATGCGCCGACCCCCTTTCGTGACGACTTCCACCCCGGAGTCGGTTATGACCACTCCTTCGCCGCGTTCCTGGACCCAGGCCCCCGCGAGCGCCCGCGCCTTCTTGCGCAGCGCCGCCTCGAGCAGTCCGTGGTTTACGATGGCCCCGAGATCCTCTTCGCCCAGATCCGCGCTGTCGAACCGGAGTCTTCCGCGGCCGCTACGATCGAGAATCTGCAGGGCATGCAACGCCGCAGGCTCCACGTCCTCAAGCGGCCAAAGCCCCAGGTCGGACAGGTGCTGGAGAGATGCCCGGCTGAGCGCGCTCGTCCGTGTCGAGGCGCCTTCATCCCCGGTCTGGGCATCGACCACTCCGACTTCGAAACCGCGTACGGTAAGCGCGTGACTAAGGCAGGCCCCGACGGCCCCCGCGCCGACGATGACGACATCAAGCACGCGCTGGCGGCCGGTCATGGTTTGATCCCTCGAAAGAGTTTGGGCAGTGGCGCCTTGAGCCCCATGGTGCGCACCGCCAGCATGCGCTTCAAGGCGGGAACGCCATCCACCAGATTCAAGGCCAACGCGCGCGCGATTGCCACGGGACCTAGGCGCTGCGCGAAGACCCGCACCAATCCGTCGGTAAAGTGTGTGGTATTGGTGACGTCCGCCTGCCGGACTTGCGCGTAACTCCGAAGCCATGCGGCGTCGCCATAATCGGCGCCGCCGCGGACCGCCTCTGCTAGTCGCTCGGCGAGCACCGCGACGTCTCGCAACCCCAAATTGAAGCCCTGGCCCGCGACCGGGTGCAGGGTGTGGGCGGCGTTGCCAATCAATGCCATGCGCGGCGCGACCCATTCCCGGGCATGCTGGCGCATCAAAGGAAAGCGCAGACGGGGGCTCGCGGCTAGTATGCGGCCTAGGCGGTCGCCAAAAGCCTTCGTCAGGCGGTCGCGGAACGGGTCCTCGTCGAGGCCCTGCCATTCGGCCGCGTCGGGACGGCTTATGACGAAAGTATAACGATCGTCGCCGATCGGTAATGCCGCGATCGGACCATCGGGGGTGAAGCGCTCGAAGGCGGTGGTCGGGCGCGGCGCCGATACCCGGCAGTTGCTCACGATCGCTTCGCGTCCATAGTCGTGGCGATAAACGCCGATGGCGCATGCGCCACGTACCGCCGAGTGTGTCCCGTCGGCCCCCACGAGTAGCCGGCATTCGAGGCGTTCCCCTTCCTGTTCGCCGGCCAGCGTCACGATCGCATATTCGTCGTTTGTCGTCATGCCCGCGAAGCGACCACGCCGCAAGGTCACCCCGGTTTCGCTCAGCGCTTCGTATAGGGCCGCGAGCAAGGCGCCGTTGCCGGTCACGAAACCGAGCGCATCGACCCCGAGTTCGTCTGCGAAGAGGTGTGTGAGCCCCAATCGCCCGGCGCGGTCCGATACCTCGATCTCAGTTATGGGTTGAAAGTCCTTGCGGGATAGGCGGGACCATGCGCCGAGCGTCGCCAACGCCCGCTTGGAGCCCTGGGCGATCGTGAAGGTCCGGTCGTCGGTCCGCGGCTTGGGCGCATGAGGCGCCGGGTCGAGCAGACAGATGTCGAGCGGCAGATGGGCGAGTGCGAGCGCGAGGCTTGCTCCCACGAGGCCGCCGCCGCATATCACGATATCGTGGCGAGGGATCTTCAAAGGCCTTCGGCTCGCAATGCCTCGATGTCTTCGGCGCGTCTCGGCAGGGTTTGGCTCAAGATTTCGTGGCCCTTTTTTGTAACGAGCACGTCATCCTCGATACGGATCCCAATATTCCGGAAGCGTTCTGGAATATCGTCTCCGCCAGGGATGTAGAGCCCCGGCTCCACGGTCGTAACCATCCCCGGCTCAAGAACGCGCGCGGCGCCGCCTACCTTGTAGTCGCCCACGTCATGCACGTCCATTCCAAGCCAGTGGCCGGTCTTGTGCATATAGAACCGCTTATAGTCCCCGTTTTCGATCAAGCCCTCCACGCTCCCCGACAGCAGTCGCAGGTCGACCAAACCTTGCGTGAGGACCTTGACTGCCGTCTCGTGGGCAGCCGGCCATTCCCGGCCGGGCCCAATCACTTCAAGGGCGGCCCCGTGCGCGGCGAGCACGACATCGTAGAGGGCTCGTTGCTCGGGGGTGAATCGCAACCCTACCGGAAAGGTGCGCGTTATGTCTGACGCGTAGCCATCTATCTCGCAGCCCGCATCGATAAGGACGAGCGTGCCGTCCTTTAGGGGGGCGTCATTCTCCGTGTAGTGAAGGATGCAGGCGTTTGCGCCGCCCGCCACGATCGGTGGGTACGATGGATAGGAGGATCCACCCCGACGGAATGCGTAGAGAAGCTCCGCCTCGAGCTCGTATTCGTAGAGACCGGGAGCGCATGCGCGGATGGCGCGCCTATGGCCCTCGGCTCCGACCGCCGCCGCCTTTCGCATGACGGCGATCTCCTCGGCTCCTTTCGTGAGCCGCATCTCGTGAAGGATGTGGTTGGGATCCACGAATTCTTCCGGGGCGCGCACGCCCGACCGCGCCTTGCTCCGGACCTCGTTCACCCAGTCCAGTACGCGGCCGTCGAATTCCGGGTGGCGTCCCATGCTGTAGTAAACGCGCCGTCGGTCCTCTAAAAGCCCCGGAAGGATGTCGTCGATGTCGTCTATAGGGAAGGCGTCGTCGGCGTCGTATCGAGACACGGCGCCCTCGGGGCCCGCACGTCGGCCCTGCCACTGTTCCTTGTCCGGGTCCCGATCGCGACAAAAAAGCAGGAACTCGCCTTGCGTGCGCCCTGGGACCAATACCGCGACCGCCTCGGGCTCGGGAAAGTGCGTGAGATAATAGAAGTCGCTGTCCGGGCGATAGGTGTATTCGACGTCGCCGTTGCGCGGCCGTACCGGGGAGGTTGGTATGATGGCGATGGCCTCACCCATGAGGCCCATGAATTCGGCGCGACGGCGTCTGAAGGCGTTTTTGTCCATGGCGGTATTATGCCCGAAGTCGGCGCGAGCGCCACGTCTGCGGGGCCACGGGTCGTAGCGGCCCTTAGTTCGCCACCTCTTCATAGATCAGCTGCACTGCGACGCGCAGATATTCGACGACTTCCACCAGATCCGAGTCGCCGATCGTGCCGCTGGCTTCAGCAAGGTCTCCGATATCGGCCAAGGCTTCGCCCACGACGTCCGGGTAGTCGCCGGCCTCTTTGTCGCGATCATGAAAATAAAATCCGGCAACGAAGCCGTGACACCATTCGGTAAGTGCGCGGCTGCGCTGAACCGCCGGCAGCTCCTCGTTCGGCAGCAGAGGCTCGAGCCCGAGCTCGGCTTCGGCCAGGGTGTCCGCCAAGTGGCGGCGGGCGAGCTCCAGCGCATCGATCAGTTCGGCGTCATTTTCGTGCGCGCCCAAGGCCGCGATCGCGGAGGCATCATCAAGGATCCCGGCGCACGCAAGTCCCGTCAATACGCCATGGGCCTCAGACGCGCCGAGCGTCACGTCAGCTTGTTCCAGGACCGCAGTCCACGTGTCATATGAGAGGTCGTCTAGCATCCCTCTATTCTATCCGATCCCGCCGCCACGCGCCCTTGCGGGCCCTTCTTTTGCCGGCGATAGACCACGCCCCATGCCCCTGGACAAGCCCCTCCCGGCGGACGTTGACCCCGGCGGCTGTCGGTTCTATAGTGGGCCCCATGAGCGGCGAATCTCCTACCGATGCAGATGCGCTAAGTCGCTTAGAGCGTCGGGTTGAGGATTTGGTCGCGGCCTATCGGCGACTGCAGGAAGACAACGCGACATGGCGTTCACGCCATCAGGCCTTGTCGGCGGAGTATGTGCGACTCAATGAGCGCACGCGGACCGCACGTAGTCGTGTCGAGGAGATGATTGGGCGGGTTGCGGCTTTGACTCGCGAAGGGCGCTGATGGCGGGTCAAAAGGAGACGGTCCGCATCTCCGTGCTCGGTAAGGAGTTCGCGGTATCCTGTCCGGAGGACGAGCGGGATGCCTTGGTCAAAGCGGCGCGTTATGTCGACCTGCGTATGCAGGAAGGTCTACGCGGTGTGCGGCCGGTCACCATGGAGCGGCACGCGGTCATGGCGGCGCTCAACATGGCCTATGAGCTTTTGCGATTGCGGGAGCAATCCGTTTCGACGTCGAGCGAGTGGGTAAAGCGCGTTACGGTACTCGCCGACACGGTCGAAGAGGTTTTACGAGACGAGTTAAAGGAGCGGCCTTGAAGTGGGTGAAGGTCGCTTACGGGTTTGGCGCCCCCTGCGGTGTTCGTAGCCATTCCGTGCCCCTGAACCTATAACTCTTGCCTCGGGAACCACGATTCCAGGTGCTGTTGTGCATGTCCGCCTCGAGCGGAAAGCCTGAAGGGCCTGGACGTGTCCCACTTGAACCGTTGGTTCGAGGCAAAGAATAGTTACGGCACAGGCGGAGGGCGCCTCTATCTTGCAGCGCGAGTTCCATGCATGAAAAACACGGTCTGCGGCGCGGATTGCGTGCGCGTCGCGCGGCGATCGGGCCGCTCGCGCGCGTGGCGAGCGCAAGGAGTGTGGCTCGGCACGGCGCGCAACTTTTGCGGCGCGCCCGTCATGTCGGCGCTTATTGGCCGATAGGTGCGGAGCTCGATCCGCGGCCTCTGGCACGCGCCCTTATGCGCACGCGCCATATCCTCTATCTTCCGGTCGTGGCGAGAAGACCCGGTCGCCCGCTTTCCTTCCTTCCTTGGCGGCCCCCCTTTACGCCGGGACCGCTCCATATCCCCGAACCGCGCTGGGGCCGCAGGGCGTGCGCGCGGCGACTCGACGCGGTCCTGGTGCCGGTCGTAGGCTTCGACGCCCGCGGCTGGCGCTTGGGGCAGGGTGGCGGCTATTACGATCGGACCTTCGGCTTTGTTGCACGCAAGACGCGAGGGGGCCCACTCTTGATCGGTGTCGCCTATGAGTGTCAGCGCCTTGTGTCGGCCCCCCGCGAGGGTCACGACGTGCGCCTCCATGCGGTGCTTACGGAGCGGCGTTTGTATCGGGCGCGGCCCATGATGGCATGAATATCTTATTTATCGGCGATGTCGTGGGCGACGCCGGGCGCCGGGTTTTGCTGGATCGGCTCCCGATTTTGCGGGAGCGCTTCAAGATCGATCTTGCCATCGTGAATATCGAGAATATCGCCGGAGGTTTCGGCGTCACGGAAAAGATTGTGCGCGAGTGCCTTGCGCACAAGATCGATGTGCTGAGCACCGGCAATCATGTGTTCGACAAGCGCGAGGCCGTGGACTTGGTGGGTCGCGAGCCTCGACTGCTGAGACCGCATAATTATCCGGCGGGGACGCCGGGGAGCGGTTGGTACGTGGGCGAGACGCGCGCGGGCGAACCATTTGCGGTCTTGAACGTTATGGGAACGGCATTCATGCACCCGGTCCTCGATTGCCCGTTCACCTCGGCGCGCGCGGCGCTTGCGGCCAAGCCTGAGGGCGTGAAGACGGTGCTCGTGGATTGCCATGCTGAAACAACCAGCGAGAAGATGGCCATGGGGTGGTTTCTCGACGGACAGGTGAGTGCGGTCGTGGGCACCCATACGCACGTGCCGACCGCCGATGAGCGCATTCTGCCCGGTGGCACCGCCTATATCTCGGACGTCGGTATGACCGGATGTTACGACTCCGTGATCGGCATGAACAAGGACAAAGCCTTGCGGCGCATGTTGCAAAAACTGCCGGAACGATTGGAGGCCGCCGAGGGACCGGCGACCCTCTGCGGCGTGGTCATAGACGTGGATGCCAAGACCGGTCGCAGTCGCGGGATCCAGCGCCTTTCTGTGCGCGAGGGCTGATGGCGTATTGGCTTTTCAAAAGCGAACCGAGTTCGTTTTCGCTTGAGGATCTGATGGCGCGCGGTGGTCCCGAGCCGTGGAGCGGCGTGCGCAATTACCAGGCGCGAAACTTCATGCGCGCTATGCGCGTGGGGGATCTTGGTTTCTTCTATCACTCGAGTTGCGCGACGCCTGCCATTGTGGGCGAGGTCGAGGTCGTGCGCGCGTACTACCCGGATGCCACCGCGCTCGATCCGCAGGATCATCACTACGACCCGCGCGCCCAGGCCCACCCGGAGCTCTGGTCCATGGTCGACGTTGCGTTTCGCAGCCGCTACCCTAAGCCCGTGAGCTTAAGCTGTCTCAAGGACTGTCCGCCACTTTCCGGGATGCGCCTCCTTGCGCGCGGCAACCGACTGTCGATCTTGCCTGTGACCGAAGAGGAGTGGTGCATCATCCGCGGGCTTGCCGGCGTTGTATGAGGCTATACCACTTCTGGTTTGAGCCTGCCTCCGAGCGCATTCGGCTCGCTCTGGGCGCCCGGGGGGTCGAATATGAACTCATCGTCCCGGACTATGACGACGACGAGACCTTTTTCGAGATGGGGGTCGCGCGCCAGACGCCCATCGTGCAATGGGATGATGGGAGGGTCCAAGCGGATTCGTGGGCGACCTTGCGCGACATCGACCAGCAGGGCTCGGGAGTGCCGCTCTTTTCTTCCCTGCAGGAGGAGCAGTGGTGCGCCTTGCAGGCGTGGCGCGAGAAGGCCGCCAGCCTCTTGGAAAGGCTTTATGCGCCGGTGCGTCCGGCCTATCGCGGTCTGGGTGACGTCGCAGCCCATCTCGCCTCGTACAAGACCTCTACCGCGGCACGCTTCGGTGCGACCCTGGAGGAGTTGGCCAATGACCGTTATGGGACCTACGCGCAGCTCGACGCCTTGACCCAGTTCAAGGATTTGGGCGCGTTTCTCGCCCAGCATCGCTTCTACGCGCAGACGTTCTCGGCGGCGGATATCGTGCTTACCGCTGACCTTTTCGCGCTGCAGCTTCTCGACGGCATCACCCTGCCGATCGATATCATGTATTATTTCGAGCGCGTTCAGGGCGTCTGCGGGGTCGATCTGCGTGACGGCTTGATCGGACATTGATGGGAGGGGTCATGACTCTATGTGAACTTTTGAGTTACCTGGATCGCGAGTCGGGCTATCCCGCGCTTGACGGGGATTGCGATGAGACCATCAAGAAGGCGTTGGCAGGTTCCCATAAGGACCCCTTGGCCGGCCAGATCGTCGTGGCGATGGCTCAGAATGCCGCCGGACCCACGGCAGACGCGGCCATTACGCGCGCGCAGGCGACCACGGCGCTTGGGCCCTTGCGCCTGAAGGCGATGCGCGAGGATGTCTCCGGTCACGATCTTAAGCGCATGGAACGTACCGTGCACGCCATCGACGGCGCCTTCAACGATGAGGCCTTGGCGGCCCGCGGGTCGTAACGCTCGGGACGGTGGCCGTCTAGCGAAGAAACAAGCGATAGGCTGCGTTGTCGGTCTCGTCTTGGTAGTCCATGCCGAGAGTTTCAAGGAACGCCGGCAACTGCTTTCTCTCGGCGGGCGGGACCTGCATGCCGATCAGGACCCGTCCGTAGTCGGCGCCGTGGTTGCGATAATGGAAGAGGCTGATGTTCCAGGCCTTCCCCATGGCGTTCAGGAAGCCCATCAGGGCCCCCGGCCGATCCGGAAACTCGAACCGATAGATGAGTTCGTCGTCCACCGGACAACGGCCTCCGACCAGATGGCGCACGTGCAGCTTGGCCATCTCGTTGTCGGTCAGATCAAGCACCTTGTAGCCCGCCTCGGCGAGGCTTGCAAAGAGTCCGCCCGCATCCTCGCCCTCCGCTACCTGTATCCCCACGAAGACATGGGCTTCGGCAGGTCCCGAATACCGGTAATTGAACTCACTGATATTGCGCTGACCTATGAGTCCGCAGAATTTTCTGAAGCTCCCCGGCACCTCGGGGATGGTCGCCGCGAACACGACCTCACGCCTCTCGCCGATCTCGGCGCGTTCGGCCACATGCCGGAGCCGGTCGAAGTTCATGTTGGCGCCCGAGGCGATACCGATGAGCGGCCGGTCTCCCGGGTGGGCGGCCGCATAGGCCTTGAGGCCCGCCACCGCGAGCGCCCCCGACGGCTCCACGATCGACCGCGTGTCTTCGAACACGTCTTTGATGGCAGCACAGATTGCGTCGTTGCCGACTACGAGCACTTCGTCGACCAGACGGCGCGCGATGCGAAACGGCTCGCGCCCCACCTGGCGGACCGCGACACCATCGGCGAAGGTCCCCACGCGGTCGAGGACGACGCGGCTGCCCTCCCGCAGCGAACGCGCCAGCGCATCGGCATCGGCCGGCTCGACACCTATGATCCGGATGTCGGGGCGCAGGGACTTCACATAGAGGGCGATGCCCGCGATCAACCCGCCGCCGCCCACCGGCACGAAGATGGCCTCGATGTCCCCGGGATGTTGTTTCAGGATCTCCATGCCGATGGTCCCTTGGCCGGCAATGACATCGGGATCATCGTAGGGATGGATAAAGGGCAGCCCTTGCTTCTCGCTCAGGCTCCGGGCGTGGGCGTAGGCGGCATCGTAGTTGTCCCCTTGCAGCACGACCTCGGCCCCCAAGGCGCGCACTGCCTCGACCTTGATGCGCGGCGCCATAGTTGGCATGACGATGACCGCGCGTATGCCGAGCCGCCGTGCGGCAAGTGCCACGCCTTGAGCGTGATTGCCGGCCGAAGCGGTCAACACCCCTCGCGCTCGCTCTTCGGCGCTCAGGTGGGCGATCTTGTTGTAGGCCCCGCGCAGCTTGAAGGAGAAAACGGGCTGCATGTCCTCGCGCTTTAAGAGCACGGGCCGGCCGAGCCGGCGCGACAACATGCCGGCCGTCGAGAGCGGGCTTTCGACGGCCACGTCATAGACGCGGGCCTTGAGGATGCGTTTGAGGTAGTCGCGTGTCATCGATGCGGTCTTCGCGCGAGCATAGCAGAGCCTACCCCGCAGGACCACCGGAACCGTTCGCCTCCGCCATGGGTCCCTCGGCGAGACCGGTCCGTGCGCCGGTAGCGGACCGGAGCGCATCGTCTATAGTTGGCCAAGAGGTATCGATTTATGGCGATTCTTAAGCGAGTCCTTCCCGTCATCGGGGCCGCCCTCGCGCTAGGCGCTTGGGTGGGCGTGGCTTGCGCCCGGGTCGCGCCGCCTGTGCTCACGATCGGCATCGTACCCCAGGCCTCGCCGTGGGTGACCGCCGAGCATTGGACCCCGATCGTGCAGGCCTGGTCGAGGGCCGCCGGTGTCCGCCTCGTGTTGCGCACTGCACCTACGATCAGCCGCTTCGAGCGCCGCATCGCGCGCGGTGCGTATGATCTTGTGTATCTGAATCCCGCCGACTATCTCCGTTACCGGGGGCGCTACCGGGCGTTTGCCCGCGGGACGGACCCGCTGCAGGGCATTTTGGTCGTGCGCCGCGGCGGCCCCCTGCGGCGGCCAGCCGACCTCGCCCACAGGGTGATCGCCTTCCCGGCGCGCCATGCTTTGGCCGCCTCCATCGAGCCACGCCGCGCCCTGCATGCCCTCGGCATCCCCTTCCGCGTCCATTACGCGGGCTCGCACGACGCCGTCTATAGGGGGGTTGCCGCGGGCCTCTTCGCGGCCGGTGGCGGGGCGCGCCAAACCTACGATGCGCTCGCCGCTTCCTTGCGCAAGCGGCTGACTATCGTGTGGGCCGGGCCCAAGAGCCTGCCGCATCCCTTTGCTGCGCGCCGCACCTTGCCGGCAGCGCTCGTGCGACGCCTAGCGGTAGCACTCCTGCGCCTGCCCGGTCTCGCCCCAGGGGCCGTCAAGCGTCTCGGATTCGCGGGTTTCCGCACGACCCGCGACCGGGACTACACGCGCCCCGGCGCTGTGGCGCGCTGACCCGGGTATAGAGGAGCGCATGTCCTTTCGTACGAAGATGATCGTCGGTATTGCGCTCATTCAGGCCTTGTTCCTGTTTGCAATCCTCATGAGCAGCCTCGAGGTCCTGTCGCAATCGCGCGCTCAAGCTTTGCGGGTCCGTGCGGTGGGCGATGCTCAATTGTTCGCGACCGCCGCCGCCAATGCCCTTGTGAGCGAGGACATGGGCGCTTTACAACGCATCGTGCGCGCGGTGGCGCGTAATCGCGGGGTGTTCTATGCCGCGGCCTGGGACGGGAGCGGGCGGCGCCTAGCCCACGTGGGGCACGATCCGGGGCGGCCGGGGGCGTTGCGGGCGCGGGTCGACGTCAAGGTCGGTGGCGTCTCCTACGGCACGGTCGAGGTGGGACTCATGCAGGGGGGTTATGGGCGGGTGCTTGCGCAGGCGCGCCGCCGCATCATCGCCATCGCCTTGGCCGAAATGCTGCTGGTCGGGCTCGCATCTTGGTTTTTTGGGCGTTACCTCATACGCCATATTGCCGCTGTCGAGGCCGGTACCGCACGTATCGCGCAAGGCGAATTTGGCTTCCAGCTCCCCGTGGACGGGCACGATGAGTTGGCGCGCATGATCGAGGGGTTTAACGCCATGTCGACGCAGCTCGAGGCCTTGCAGGCCGAGGCCGCGCGCCGCCACGCGGAGGTCCTGACCTTGAACGAGCGCCTTGAGGAGCGCGTCCATGAACGGACCGAGGCCCTCGCGGTCGCTAATCGCGAACTCGAATATCTCGCTATGCACGATCCTTTGACCGGGTTGCCCAACCGCATCCTCCTGCAAGACCGCCTGCTGCAGGCGATACGCAGCGCAAGCCGGGAGCCCGCGCCGTTCGCGCTCTTGGTCATCGATCTCGACGGCTTCAAGGATGTGAACGACAGCCTGGGGCACCAAGCGGGCGATAGCCTCCTGCAGGAGACGGCGACGCGCCTTCTGCGTGAGTTGCGTCAGTCCGATACCGCCGTGCGTCTCGGCGGGGACGAATTCGCGGTCCTGTTGCCGACGGTGGCGACCAAGGAGGCTGCGGAAACCGTCGCCCGCAAGCTCTTGCGGGCCCTGGCGGAGCCGGTCTGGCTCAACGATGCGAGCGTGCGCGTTGCGGCAAGCTGCGGCGCGGCGCTTTTCCCGGTGCATGGGGGCGAGGTGGGCGACCTCTTGCGGCGCGCCGATCGCGCGATGTACGAGGCCAAGCGTGCACGGCAAGGTTTTCTGCTCTTCGCGCCGCGTATGGAAGAAGAGGGAGATGACCGCCTGCGGTTGCAGGCCGACCTGGAGCACGCGATCCAGCACGGGGGGCTCGTCTTGCATTATCAACCCAAGGTCGATCTCATGACGGGCAAGATCTCGGGGGCCGAGGCCCTGGTTCGCTGGAATCATCCGACAGAGGGCCTCCTTGCGCCCGCGCGTTTCATCCCCTTGGCTGAGCGCGCCTGTCTCATAGGACCCTTGACGCTCTGCGTCCTGCGCCTTGCCGTCACCCAGGCGCGCGCATGGGTCGACCAGGGGTGGCCGCTTACGATCGCGGTGAATGTGTCGGCCGTCAATCTCGATGACGAGGAATTCGTGGGTCGGGTGGAACATATCCTGAAGGAGTCGGGTGTCTCGTCCGATTTGATCGAACTCGAGGTCACGGAGACTGCATTGATGCGCGATCCCGAGCGGGCGCAGGCGGCTATACGAGCTCTGAGCGATCTCGGGATTTGCGTCTCCATCGACGATTTCGGGACGGGCTATTCCTCGATGGCCTATCTCCGCAAACTCGCGGTCGCCCAGATCAAGATCGACAAGTCCTTCGTGATGGATATGGGCGTCAGTCGCAATGACAGCGTCATCGTGCGCTCCATTATCGATCTCGGCCATTCCCTTGGCCTCCGGGTCGTGGGGGAAGGCGTCGAGACCGCCGAGTCGATGGCGGCGCTCGCGAGTCTCGGCTGTGATTATGCGCAGGGTTATCATCTCGCGCGCCCCCTTGAGCCGGAGGCCTTCGACGCCTGGCGGCGGGCGAATCCGTAAGGACGCCCCGGATCTCGCGCTAACGCCCGTACCCCAGGGTCACGAGCACCATGTCGGCATCGCGATAGCCGAATTTCGCGGATTGCTGGAAGGTAATATGGTTCCACCGTATGCCGACCCGCCATCGCCGGGAAAGCCGTTCGAATGCGGATAGCGACACGAGAAGCGAGGCGTGGTAGCCGTTGGTCCTGACACCAGGGCGGATGTCGTGGGTCGTATTCAGGACCTCGGGTCCCAGGGCCAGGGTCACGAGCAGGCGTTTGGTCACGCTGCGCGTCAGTCGGTATTCGGCGAAGACCCCGTCGGTCCCGTGATTGACACCTTCGTTCAGGTAGCCCGCTTCCCAGACGGACCCCGCGTAATAGGTCATGCCGGCCACGCCGAACTTCTTCCCCGGCTCGTTGGCGATGCCCAGGCCGCCTCCGAGTACTAGCGCCGCTTGTGCCACGACGGGGCCGATGAGCCACGCGAGCAGCAGGATGAGGCGCGGTCCCGTGGCGGGCCGGTGCCCCCCAAGGCGCGGGTTTGGGTCGGGTTTGCGGCCCCGTTTTGGCGGCGGGACGGTTCGTTTGAATAATAAATTGTAGCGCAAACTAACGGTGTGACCATGCTTATCCATCCGTGGGCTCCATAAACTCTGTCGAATTTCAGCCGGTTTGGGCGAGGCCGAACAGAGCCTTTGACCGGATGCACCTGCCCGGGGTTTCGGGTCAGCCCAGCGTCCCGTCGCCGCGAAGAGGGCCGCTGGTCGGATAGGGCCGCCAGGCTGATCTTTCTTTCACGCCGACGCCCAGGTATCCTCGCATTATGACGCAAGATGACATGAAGAAGGCGGCGGCCGAGGCCGCCCTCGAATTCGTGCCCCGCGGGGGCGTGATCGGCGTGGGGACTGGCAGCACCGCCAACCACTTCATCGATTGCCTGGCGACCGTGAAGGGCCGCCTGGATGGCGCCGTGGCGAGTTCCGTAGCCACCGCCGAGCGCCTGAAGCGGCACGGCATCCCGGTCATGGACCTGAACGAGGTCGGAGCGCTCGCCCTCTACGTCGACGGCGCCGATGAGGCGACCCCGCATCGCGCCCTGATCAAAGGGGGAGGCGGGGCGCTTACGCGCGAGAAGATCGTGGCGGCGGCCAGCCGCTCGTTTGTGTGTATTGCCGATGAGGGCAAATTGGTCGACGTCCTGGGCCACTTTCCGTTGCCCATCGAGGTGATACCGATGGCGCGCAGCTTTGTGGCGCGCGAGATTGTCGCTTTAGGGGGCGAGCCCGTCTTGCGCCAGGGCTTTCAGACCGACAACGGCAATATCATCCTGGACGTTCACGGACTCAAGATCCTCGATCCCGTGGCGCTCGAGGAACGCTTGAACAACATCACAGGGGTCGTGACCAACGGCCTCTTCGCGCGCCGCGGCGCCGATATCCTCTTGCTTGGAACCCCCCAGGGCGTACGTCGCCTGCCTTAGGCGTGCTGGGCGGGGAGAACCCCATGAACGAGACCTTCGATGCCTATGTGATCGACCGGGGCGCGGACGGGGCGCTTGAGGCCGGCCTCAAGCGGTGTCCCCTGCGCGAACTCGGCGTATCCGGCGTTCTGATCCGTGTTGCCTTTTCCAGCCTCAATTATAAGGATGCGCTCGCGGCGCGTGGGGCGGCGGGCATAGTCAATCGCTTCCCGCATGTGCCCGGCATCGACGCCGCCGGGCTTCTGGTTGACGCTCGTGAAGCGCAGCCCGTGTTCGTGACGGGCTATGGTCTCGGCACCGAGATGTGGGGCGGCTATGGCGATTATGTGCGGGTTCCGCCCGAGTGGGTCCACCCCATACCCGCAGGCCTTACGATGCGCGAGGCCATGATCCTCGGCACCGCCGGATTCACGGCAGCTTTGAGCGTTGACGCCCTCTTGCAGGCCGGTGTCGATCCTGCGGGCGGCGAGATCCTGGTTACCGGTGCCACAGGCGGGGTCGGCACCCTAGCCGTCATGCTGCTCGCACGCCTCGGGTTTACGGTGGTGGCCCAGACCCGCAAACCGGCGCAGGAGGCCTATCTCCGGGGTTTGGGTGCAGCCGCGATCCTGCCGCGGGCCTCAGACGACGAAACGACCGCCGGCAAGGCCCTCGGCAAGGCGCGCTTCGCGGGGGCGATCGATACCGTCGGCGGTGCGGTCCTGGCCGGCGTCTTGAAGGAGATCGGCTATGGCGGGGCGGTGGCGACCTGCGGCATGGCGGCCGGGACGCGTTTCGAGGGCTCGGTGTTTCCGTTCATCCTGCGCGGCGTGAAGCTCCTTGGCATCGATTCCGTGCAGTGTCCGCGGCCGGTCCGCGAGGCCCTCTGGGCGCGCCTGGCGACAACCTGGAAACTGGCCGACCTCGCGGCGATCGCGCGGGTGATAGACCGCCAGGGCCTGGGGTCGGCGATCACCGAGATGCTCGCGGGAGAGCGGATCGGCCGCACCCTGGTTGCTCTGGACCCCAAAGAGGCCCGGCCGTCCCCTTAAGAACAGCGTAACCGGGGCTTGCTCGGCATGGACCGCGCGCTCGTCTAGACTTGCAGGACCGGCGGCCATCGTGGCTGCAGAGGAGTGTCCATGCGTATTGCCTATTTTGCTCTCGGTCTCATCTTTCTGAGCGGCCCCGCGTTCGCCCTCATGCCGGCGCCTCTCGCACGCCACAATGACCGTCCAAGCCAAAGCGGAAGCTCCGGGTCGTCCCATCACAAGCCCCCGCACACCCAGTCCTCTAGAGGTGGGGAGCGATCCAACCCTTGAGGCGATTGGCGTCCATGGCCCCGGCCGTGCGGGCCACCTCGCGGCCGCCTTTGAAGACCGCAAGCGTAGGGATGCTGCGTACGTCGTAGCGGCCGGCGAGCGCTTGGTGCTCCTCGGTATTGACCTTTACAAAGCGCGCCTTCAGTTTCAGGTCGGTGGCCACTTGCGCGAACACCGGGGCCATCATGCGGCACGGGCCGCACCAGGGGGCCCAGAAATCGACCAGGATCGGGAGGTCGTCGCCCGAGATCAGGCGCGCGAACGACTGTTCGTTCGCATTGATGGGCTCGGCCATGATGAGCGGCTTATGGCAGGCCCCGCATTGGGGGTTGTGGGCCAGACGTTCCTGCGGGACCCGATTCTTTTGGCCACAGTGCGGGCACACGAGCTGTTTGATCATCACGCGCCTTCCTCCAAAATCACCCTTATGTCCACCTATGTGGGGTCGGGAGACACGGCTTTCCAGCCCTTTATTCGCCGCCCGCGAAGCCGTGCTGTCGCCAGGCCTCAAAGACCGCCACTGCCACGCTGTTGGAGAGATTCAAGCTGCGGTTGCCGGGCCGCATCGGCAGCCTGAGCCGCTGCTCGGCCGGCAGGGACATCAGGAGGTCCTCGGGCAGGCCCCGGGTCTCAGGCCCGAACAGCAAGGCATCCCCGAATTCATAGCGGGCCTCGGTGTAGAGGCGCTGCGCGCGGGTCGAGAAGGCCCAGATACGCCGTGGAGCGGCATCCCGCAAAAAGGTCTCCATGTCCGGATGGACGCTGAGCGTCACCCACTCGTGATAATCAAGCCCCGCGCGGCGCAGCTGTCGGTCTTCGAGGGTGAATCCGAGAGGCTCGATGAGATGGAGGCCCGCCCCGGCGTTGGCGCAGAGCCTGATGACATTGCCGGTATTCGGCGGGATTTCGGGTTCGAAGAGGACCACATGCAAGGCAGGAGCGGTGTTTGGCATAAGTGCTCGCTATCACTATAA
The DNA here is from genome assembly GCF_054609335.1 of Acidiferrobacter sp. Lineage (NCBI taxonomy): Bacteria > Pseudomonadati > Pseudomonadota > Gammaproteobacteria > Acidiferrobacterales > Acidiferrobacteraceae > Acidiferrobacter > Acidiferrobacter sp. The sequence goes on from NZ_JBTRWP010000013.1 coordinate 66,202, forward strand.
ACCGGGTTCATGATAACCTCGCGTTCGCCGAGCCCGTTAAGCCGGGGCGCGGACGGGACTTGAGGACTGTGGCCTGTGGGCGAGTGTACCTTGTCCCAGGGTGATCCCGGTTTCTGGCAAGCGTTATCACAGGGGATGAGTGTCGGATCGTGTCAGAAGAACGCGAGAAATCGTTCCGGCACGTTTCCTGCATCGGTAGAGGCAGGTTGTTGGTAGGACGACGGCAATGGTTGCCGCCTTCGAGCCTGACACTCGGGATTTATCAAAATACGTTCTAGGAATAGGGGGATTGGATATGAAACGGCAACAGGCGGGCTTTACCTTAATCGAATTGGTGGTAGTCATAATCATCCTGGGAATTTTGGCCGCGGTCGCCTTGCCGAAGTTCATGGGCTTGAGCACTGATGCGCGGGTGTCGGTCGTAAACGGCCTGAATGGTTCGGTCGCGGAGGCGGCAGACATGGTCCACGCCTTGGTCGAGGTCAACAACACGCCAACCGGTGGGACGTTGACCCTGGCGGACGGCACGGCGATCAAGACACAATACGGCTACCCGGATACAAGCAGCAGCGGCATACTTTTGGCTCTGCAGGATGCGACCACGGCGCCATCGCAATCCTTCCCCTTCACTCTTGTGTCGACGACCACGACCGCAACCTTCGAGTACACGCCGCCGAAGGGGGTCGCGAACACCAGCTGCGAAGTCGTCTATACGCTGAATAAGCCTGTGGCCCCGGCGACGGTGGGGTCCGTGAGCGTCCTGCCCACGACAGGCGGCTGTTAAGGCGGTTCCCGGGCCCCGGGATTCCCTGGGGCCCATGTTTTCTCGCCTATGGGCACGCGAATGGCTGGATTTCTGGACATGGATCGCGACGGCAGCCCGGGTGCGCCCGACCGAGGGAGTGCTGTCCCAGTCGTCGCCATCGCAGGCTACACCTTGCTCGAACTCGTGGCCGTGCTCATCGTGGTGGGTATCCTGGCCGCGGTACTCGCACCCCAATTCATCGATGGTTCGGGGTTCACGGGGCAGACGACCGCTGACAAGCTGCTGGTAGCGGCTCGCTATGCCGAGACCTTGGC